>JADHLF010000047.1 GCA_016780825.1 Planktomarina sp.
GCTCAGCGGTAGAGCACTTCGTTGACATCGAAGGGGTCACTGGTTCGATCCCAGTCGTGCCCACCATTTTGTTTACTTGGGCTACTCCGCGGCCCGGTTTTGAAGGAGAAGGCCATGAAGGTCAAAAACTCGCTTCGCTCGCTTAAGAGCCGCCACCGCGATTGTCGTGTGGTACGCCGTAAGGGCCGTGTTTATGTGATCAACAAAACACAGCCTCGCTTTAAAGCACGTCAGGGTTAATCTCTGATACAGCGTTTTTAAAAGGCCGCCCCTTCAGGGGCGGCTTTTTTTTGCCTAAATCTAAGGCTCAATCATAGCTGCGTTGATCTTCAATCACCACGCCGTCACGCGGCAAGCTGTCGGTGGCAACCACCTCCACCTGACCGCGCAATTTCAACGTCTCCGCCAAGGAGGCAGCATAGTCGGCGGCCTTCTCGGCGACACCTTCGATCTTCACAGTCATTGCATCCGCCTCACCATCGCGGCTGGCGATGACACGGGCACGGGTGACTTCGGGGTGCTTGGCCACAAAGGCCGCCACCTGCTCAGGGCGGATGAACATCCCTTTGATCTTGGTGGTTTGATCCGCGCGGCCCATCCAGCCCTTGATCCGCAGGTTGCTGCGCCCGCAGGGGCTTTGGCCGGGCATAAAGGCAGAAAGATCTCCGGTGGCAAATCGCACCAATGGGTAGTCATTGTTCAGCGTGGTGACCAAGACCTCGCCCACCTCGCCAAAGGGTACAGGATCGCCGGTACCCGGGGTGACAATCTCGACCACCACACCCTCATCCAGGATCAACCCATCCATCGCCTCGCTCTCATAGGCGACATTGCCCAGATCCGCCGTCGCATAGCATTGACGGCAAGCGATGCCCCGATCTGCATACCAGTGCCGCAGGGATGGAAACAGCGCGCCGCCCCCAACTGCGGCTTTGCTAATGCCGAGCGTCAGGCCCATCTCATCGGCCTTTTCCAAAATCACTTTCAAATAATCTGGCGTGCCGGCATAGGCGGTGACCCCCACATCATGAGCCGCTTGAGCTTGTAGCTCAGTCTGCCCGGTTCCGGCGGGCAAGACGGCAGCACCCACAGCCCGCGCGCCGTTCTCAAACATCGTTCCGGCTGGCGTTAAGTGATAGGAAAAGCAATTTTGCACTATATCGCCGGGCCCAAACCCAGTCGCATGCAAAAACCGCGCGAAACGCCACCAATCATGACTGTTTCGGCCAGGCTCATACAGCGGACCTGGCGATTGGAAGGCGTAATCGAATTCTCCGCCACTATAGCCACCAAAGGGTGGCAAGCGTTTTTGCGCAGCGCCAAGCTCCGACTTACGCAAAACAGGCAAGCGGAGGAGATCGTCAGCAGAGACAATGCTGGACAGATCAAACCGTGCCAAATGCTCATAGCCCGCAAGGCCCTGCGCATGGGTCAAAAGCGCCGGCAAACATTCGGCTAAAGAGGCCGCACGGGCATCCGCAGAGCGGGTTTCTAAGGCGTCGTAAAATGTCATTGCCTCGCTTCCATCTATGAACAGGTCAGCTGAGCCATCTTTTGCGGCGGCGATAGCTGCGGGTGTCGCGGAAAGACTTGCGCCCCTCATCGGACATACCGAGATAAAATTCCTTCACATCCGGATTTTCGCGCAATTCCGCGGCCGGACCATCCATCACCACACGACCAGATTCCAAAATATAGCCATAATGGGCGAATCTTAGCGCAACATTGGTATTTTGCTCCGCCAAGAGGAAAGACACGCCCTCTTTCTCATTGAGATCCTTCACAATGCCAAAAATTTCTTCAACCAATTGCGGCGCCAAACCCATAGAAGGTTCATCCAGCAAAATCGTTTCGGGACGAGACATCAAAGCGCGCCCGATGGCACACATCTGTTGCTCACCACCAGAGGTATAACCCGCTTGGCTTTTGCGTCTTTCGGCAAGCCTTGGGAAATAGGCATAGACTTTTTCCAAATCCGCCGCGACCGCCGCCGAGCCATCCGTGCGGGTATAGCTGCCGGTCAAGAGGTTCTCTTCGATTGTTAAATGTTCGAAACAATGGCGCCCTTCCATCACTTGGATTACGCCACGTTTCACCAAATCCGAAGGGTTCAAGCCAGAAACCGATTGGCCGCGATAGGCAATGGTTCCTTTGGTGACTTCGCCGCGTTCGGAATGAAGCAATTGTGAAATCGCTTTCAATGTCGTGGTTTTACCTGCGCCATTACCGCCCAAAAGCGCCGTGATCCCACCTTTTGGCACACTTAAAGACACGCCTTTCAATACCAAAATCACATGATTATAAATCACCTCAATATTATTGACTTCTAGCAAAGTTTCATTTTCTGGAATGGTATCAAGCATGGCGATAATCCTTCATTGGCACTCCGGCCCAGCACGGGCCGGAGCATTTTTATAAAGTATTAGTTGCAGCGTTCTGACATATTATTTTCTGTGGCAAACGCTGTGGAGTCGGCAACGATAAGAGGTTGGATTACATCCATATCAGTAGCCGCAAAGCCCGAAATCAAAGACCACTTTTGGCTTGATGCATCCCATTGGGCCACACCTACAGTTCCGGGACCACCGTGGTTGTCACAAGAGACATTAAAAGACGGACCAAAACCAGGCATTCCAAGTTCAGTCATCAGCCCCTCAGTAATCTCCAAAGCTTCCATACCATCGCGCATCATTGCTGGTGTAATGTCTGCAACACCGTGAATGGATTGCGCTTTTTTCACAGCTTCGGCCGCCAACATGGCAGCATAAAAGCCACGATTATAAACGGCAGAGCCGATTTGATCTCCAGCACCTGCAGCTTTTCCAGTAGCGACAACATATTTTTGCACATCGTCAAAAATTGGGAAGTCATCCCCAACATTGTGGAAGGTGACTGATTTGTATCCATTAGCGGCATCACCTGATGGCAAAACATCGTTTTCAGAGCCAGACCACCAGACACCAATAAAGTTTTCCATTGGAAAGCGAATATTCGCAGCTTCTTGAATTGCGACACTGTTCATGACACCCCAGCCCCACATGGTCACATAATCTGGCCGCTCTCTCCTAATTTGCAACCACTGTGATTTCTGCTCCTGACCTGGATGATCGACGGCAAGTAATGTCAATTCAAAGCCATGCTTTTTCGAGAGCTCTTCCAACGTCCGAATTGGCTCTTTTCCGTAAGCCGAGTTATGATAAACTAAAGCAAGTTTTTTTCCTTTAATATTACCATCGTTAATATCCAATAAATGATTTACAACCGCTGATGCTCCGTTCCAGTAGTTGGCCGGGTAGTTAAACACGTTGGAAAACACTTTGCCGTTAGCTGCCGACGTCCGGCCGTAGCCCATTGTGTGCATGGGGATGCCATCGGCGGTGGCTTTCGGGATCAACTGATAGGTGATGCCGGTCGACAGCGGTTGATAGACCAAAGATCCCTCACCCTTTGTGGATTCATAGCATTCCACACCTTTTTCAGTGTTATAGCCAGTTTCACACTCCAAAAGCCGGGTCATGACGCCCCCAATGCCACCGTCGCGCTCATTGAGGAGCGTGAAGTAATCCGCATAGCCATCGGCGAATGGAATTCCGCCAGAAGCATAGGCGCCTGTGCGGTAAGATAGTGACGGAAAAACAAGGTCCGCCATAACTGGTGCCGCAGCCATAACGGCAGCCACGGTTGCTGTTGCTAGTCTTTTCATCGGATAATTCCTCCCTTGGTATGTCCGAAATTCCGGGTGCCCCGGTCGTTTTATCAACCTATCCCTAGTGAGGGAAAGGCCAAAGTCGTAATTTTTCCTTGGCAACACGCCAAAGTTGCGCCAATCCATGCGGCTCGGCAATCAGGAACACAATTATTAGAGCGCCCACAATAACAAATTCAAGATGTGCTGCCAACGCTGTGTCCCAACCAAGTCCGCCCACCAAAGTATTTTTAAGTAATACCGGCAACAACACCATAAAGGCTGCACCTGCAAAACTACCAAATATTGATCCTAAGCCACCAATAATTATCATGAAGAGAACCAAAAATGATTTCTGAATTCCAAAAGCTTCTCCAACTTCCGCCGCTCCTAAGTACACACTGAAGAACAGGGCTCCCGAAATACCTACAAAGAAGCCTGAGATGGCAAACGCTGATAATTTTGCTGTCATGGGGTTAACACCAATTATCTCTGCCGCAATATCCATATCTCTTATAGCTGACCATTTTCGCCCCAAAGAACCTCGAGTCAAATTGCGCGCCACAATTCCTGCAAAAGTTAAAAATACTAAGCAAATCATATACTGTGCCCATGGCTGGGTATTAGGTCCAGTAACTAGGTAACCAAATACAGTGCGATCTGGAGCCGTAATTTGGCCAGAGGCAGAATAATTATAAAACCAAGCCACTCGATTAAAAAGCCATACTAGGAAAAACTGAGCCGCCAGCGTTGCCACCGCAAGGTAGAAACCTTTTATGCGAAGGCTTGGCAGGCCAAAAAGGGTGACCACCGCAGCGGTAATTCCACCCGATATCAGCACGTGAACCACTATGCTAACCTCTGGAAAAGCCGTCATCAACTTGTAGCACGCATAAGCACCTACAGCCATGAAGCCACCCGTACCCAAGGACACCTGACCGCAATAGCCAGTAAGTATATTCAAACCAATCGCCGCTATCGCATAGATCAAGAAAGGCACCAAGACTGCATTGGCCCAGTAATCATTGATGACAAATGGGATGACCAAAAAGGCGAACGCCAAGACCGCATAGTAGCGATAGCGATCAAATTTGATCGGAAAGGTTTGGCTGTCCGCTTTGTAGGTTTCGCTGAAATCGCCCGATTCACGATATAACATGCGCCGTCCCCTTCAAATTGAGATCATTCATAGCAAAGCCCCACGAGGCGCAGATACATGAGTTAAACACGTTCAATGATCTTCTCCCCAAACAATCCCTGCGGACGGAACACCAAAAACACCAGGGCCAGCATATAGGCAAACCAGTTCTCGGTCGCACCGCCCAAGAAGGGCGCGCCAATGAGGAATTCAAACAGCTTTTCACCCACACCCACGATCAGCCCGCCAACAATGGCACCGGGGATCGAAGTGAACCCTCCAAGCATCAACACGGGCAAAGCTTTCAGGGCGATCAGGGACAGTGAGAACTGCACGCCTGATTTCGCGCCCCACATGATGCCGGCCACAAGGGCGACAAACCCCGCCAGCGACCAGACCAAGACCCAGATAAAACTCAACGAGATCCCAACCGACAAAGCCGCTTGGTGATCATCGGCCACGGCTCGCATGGCGCGGCCTTGCTTGGTATATTGCGCGAAGGCGACCAGAAGGATCACAAGAATAACCGCCACGACCGCAGCTACGATGTCGAGCTGGTCTATGAAGAATCCGTAAAAATTGGATCCGCCCAAAAATGCTGTGGCTTCCTCAATCCAAAAACTACCGCCCTGCGGAATGCCAACATCAAGCTTCTTGATATCAGAGCCCCACATTAAATCCCCAAAGCCTTCCATGAAATAGGCCAAACCAATGGTCGCCATGAAAAGGATAATCGGCTCTTGCCCCACCAAGTGGCGAAAAATGAAATGCTGCACCATCCAGGCCAAGCCAACCATCACTGCCGTTGCCAAAAGAATGGCCGCAAAGGCGGGCACGTGCCAGCCAAAATGATGCACATTTGTGCCAAAGAGCGCGTTGATCAAATGGGAAAACGGCACCTGACCGTCCATAATGCCAACAAGGGTCAGCGCCGCAAAGAGGGCCATAACCCCCTGCGCATAGTTGAAAATGCCCGAGGCTTTGAAAATTAGAACAAACCCCAAAGCTACCAACGCATAAAGCACACCAGCCATCAAACCATTGATTACAACTTCGACACCGAATAAAAACTGATCTGGGAACATAGCTTACGCCTCCGTGCCGGTATTGTGAGTAGCCTGCATGACGCCGCCGCCCATAAATTTCATACGATCAATCATGCGCGACCCCTAAATAGGCATCAATCACCGCCTGATTGTTGCGCACTTCGTCGGGCGGCCCATCGCCAATTTTTTTGCCGTAATCCATCACAACCACGCGGTCGGACAGATCCATCACAACACCCATATCATGCTCAATCAACACAATCGTCGTGCCAAATTCATCGTTCACATCGAGAATAAAGCGGCTCATGTCCTCTTTTTCCTCAACATTCATCCCTGCCATCGGCTCATCAAGCAGCAAAATCTTGGGATCCGCCGCCAAGGCGCGGGCCAATTCCACGCGTTTTTTCAAACCGTAGGGCAAGCGGCTGACAGGTGTTTTGCGAATATGTTGAATTTCAAGAAAATCAATGACGCGCTCCACAACTGCGCGGTTTTCTGTCTCTTCACGTTCGGCTTTTCCATACCAAATCGCTTGGCTTAAAATGCCCGTTTTCATATGGTTCAAACGGCCGGTCATGACGTTGTCCAAAACGCTCATGCCTTCGAAGAGCGCAATATTCTGGAAGGTCCGCGCGATGCCTTGTCGGGCAACTTCAAAGGGTTTCATTTCCGGCCGGCGGGCGCCTTTGTACCAGACCTCCCCCTCCTGGGGATGGTAAAAGCCAGAAATGACATTGAGCATCGAAGATTTCCCAGCGCCATTGGGGCCGATAATCGCGCGAATTTCTCCCTCGCGCACATCAAAGGAAATATCCTTAATCGCCACGACCCCACCAAACCGCAGGGTGATATTCTTCATTTCCATCATCACAGCGCCAATGGTGCGGCCATCTGCGGTTACAAAACTTTCAGCTTGGTCAAACATGGGGCGAATACTCCAAAGAATATTGAATGATCACTGCGGGCATAGATACACTCATTGAGCAGCCACCTGCTGCTCGGCTGCAAGCGCGGCATCCCGCAGCTCCAATTTTGCCGAAATCGAGCCCTTGCGCCCATCCTCATAGGTCACCTCAGTGGTGGTCTCAACAAATTGCGCGCCGCCGTAAAGCCCAGCAATCAGATCGTCGAATTTATCCTCAACTGTGCGACGGCGCACCTTGCGCGTGCGGGTCATTTCACCGTCATCGGCATCCAATTCCTTATGCAGAACCAAGAAACGCCGCACCTGGCACCCTGACAGCATCGGATCTTGCGCGATGCTTTGATTGGTTTCTTCGATATGGGCCTGGATCATGTCCAATACCTTGGGATGCTGAGACAATTCTTGATAACCGCCATAGGCGATATTGTTGCGCTCGGCCCAATTGCCCACGGCATTCAGATCAATATTTATAAAAGCGGTGCAATAGTCCCGGTTATTGCCAAAGACCACAGCCTCCAAAATGTTGGGATAGAATTTGAGCTTATTCTCAACATATTTTGGCGCAAACAAACGCCCATCAGCCATTTTGCCAACATCTTTGGCGCGGTCAATAATGCGCAGATGGCCGGTGCCTTCTTCAAAAAAGCCCGCATCTCCCGTGGCCACCCAGCCTTCGGCATCCTTGGTTGATGCTGTGCTTTCAGGGTTGTTGTAATATTCCACGAAAACGCCCGGTGACCGATAATAAATCTCGCCATTGTCTCCAATGCGCACTTCAACGCCCGGCGCCGGAACGCCAACCGTATCAGCCCGCACCTCGCCATCAGGTTGAATGGTCACATAAACCGTAGCTTCCGTTTGCCCGTAGAGCTGTTTGAGGTTGATCCCAAGCGAGCGGTAAAAATCGAACAGCTCCGGCCCAATCGCCTCACCGGCTGTATAGCCAATGCGCACACGGCTCAGGCCGAGGGTGTTTTTCAGCGGGCCATAGATAAAAATATCCCCCAGAAAATATTTCACCCGATCCATCAAGCCGACCGAGGCGCCGCTCAATAGCGCAGGCCCCACGCGCTTGGCATGGGCCATTGCCTTGTCAAACATCCATTTATTGAGACGGCTGGCATCCTCCATGCGGATCATCACATTGGTCAACTGGTTTTCAAACACGCGCGGCGGGGCGAAATAATAGGTCGGGCCGATTTCGCGCAAATCCGTCATCATGGTCTCAGCGCTTTCTGGACAATTGACGCAAAAACCCGTCCACAGGGCTTGGCCCATCGAAAAGGTATAATCCCCAACCCAGGCCATAGGCAGATAAGCCAGCACTTCTTCGCCCGGACCCAAGTCATCAAACTGCGATGAGTTTTTTGAGGTTTCAATGACGTTTCGATTCGACAACACCACGCCCTTTGGGCGGCCCGTTGTCCCGGAAGTATAGAGCATCACGCAGGTGTCATCATAGCTCTGCGCCGCTTGACGTTTGGCCAGCTCGTCGCCCAAATGCCCCCGCGCCGCCCGGCCTTCCTCTTGCAAGCTTTGATATTGCTTGAGGATGCTGTGGTCATATTTGCGCAGACCGCGTGGATCCAAATAGATGATCGTCTTAAGATTTTTCAAACTGTCGCGAATGTCGAGGATTTTATCCACCTGCTCCTGATCACCGGCCACGATAAACCGCGCATTGCAGTGGTCCAGAACATAGGCAATCTCATCGCCCACCGCGTCTTGGTAAATCGGCACGGGCACAGCGCCAATAGATTGTGCCGCCAACATGGCCCAATACAGATACGGGCGGTTGCGACCCGCAATCGCCACGTGATCCCCTTTTTCTGCACCCAGCGAGAGCAAACCCAAGGCCAAGGCCTCCACTTGCTCCACCGTTTCACCCCAGGTCCAGCTTTGCCAAATACCAAATTCTTTCTCGCGATAGGCCGCTTTATCGCCAAACTCACGCGCATTGCGTGCCAAGAGTGCTGGAATAGAGACCAGATCCGCCGAATCCGTCGAAGTCAAAATAATATCCTCCCAATGCCGGTTCCCGGCGCCTTTTCATAGGCTCTGGTCAGATAATGGGACTGCGGGTCGTCAAAGGTCAATCAATTTTTTTGAACATCCGTTCAATTCCAGCCAAAATCGTCAGGCGGCGGACCATCAAGGGATGCAAAGCCATGGACAAATGGCATGGAAACGCGGGCGGCACTTACTCTTGCAAGATCACCCGCGTCGGATGAATTTCGCCTGATTTATAACGCCCAATCGCCTGGGCTTTGCCCTCATAGCTGACCCAAATTTCATCGCCATACTCTGCGGTGGTAAAACAAATTGCCGGATTGCCATTGCGCAATTTTGCCGCGCCTTCCGCATTGGTTGTTCCCTGCAACAGATCCGTCAAACCTTCCTCTAAGGGACGCAGAAACTGGTCAATCTCAGCGGTTTTCGCAAAGGGTTCGATCTGTTCGAGGCTGACCGCATGTTCCAAATCGAACGGGCCCGACCACAGGCGACGCAAGTGCGCCACATGGCCGTAACAGCCCAATACCTCGCCCAAGTCCCGTGCAATCGAACGCACATATCCGCCCTTGCCACAGGTCATTTCCAAGACCGCTTGATCGGCTGAGGGTCGATCACTAAGCAACAGCTCTTCGACCCAAAGCGGGCGGGCGGCAATCTCCATTTCCTCACCCGCGCGCGCCAATTTATACGCCCGCTGCCCGTCAATTTTCACTGCGGAAAACTGCGGCGGCACCTGCATGATTTCGCCAAGAAACCCCTGTAGAGCCTCAACAATCTGCGCATCATCGGGTCGCAGATCAGAGGTTTTGATCACCTCGCCCTCCGCATCATCCGTATTGGTGGCCGCGCCAAAATTTACCGTAAACTCATAGGCTTTCGTTGCATCCGTAATATAGGGGATGGTCTTGGTCGCCTCACCCAGAGCCACGGCCAAAAGCCCCGTGGCCTCGGGATCCAAAGTGCCCGCATGGCCCGCTTTTTTGGCATCAAATGCCCAACGAATTTTATTGACCACAGCCGTGCTGGTCAGGCCTGCCGGCTTGTCAACAATGACCCAACCGGAAATATCCCGGCCCTTGCGTGTGCGTCCCATAAGTCCCTCATGCGTTTTAGGCGGCTGCCCTAGCCCGGGCAGCGCAGCAGGTCAATTGCTCTGAGAGCCCGTCTCTGCTGCATCCTCACCCTCTGGATCCGGCGCGAGATCGCGGCGCACCTCTTCGCGCTCAAATAAGGCGCGGGTGCTGTCTATCCGATCGAAGGTCTCATCAATGCGAAACCGCAGATCAGGGGCAAATTTCAACCCTGCCTTGCGGCCGACGATGCTGCGAATCTGGCCTTTGTTCCGCGCCAAAGCCGCAATCGCCTCCTCATAGAGCTTACCCCCCAGAGGCATGATATAGACAGTCGCAATCTGCAAATCTGGCGAGGTGGTCACCTCTGAAACACTGATTGAAATGCGGTTCAGTTCGGGATCGTGAATCTCGTCACGGGCCAGAATTTCGGAAAGCGTCCGGCGAATAACCTCGCCGACTTTCAGTTGCCGTTGCGAAGGTCCGGATTTTTTATGTGATCTGCTTTGTGCCATGAAAGAGGTCATAGGCGCTGTACCAATAGGTTTGCAAGTGGCAAAACTTTGCGCCACATAAGCAAGAAAGGAGAATGTCATGGCCCAAACCCCCGCAATCACCATCACCGGCGCCTCTGGGCGCATGGGGCAAATGCTGCTGCAAACTGTTTTGAACAGTGACAAAGCAAGGCTTGTCGGCGCGGTTGAGCGCAAAGGTCACCCCTGGGTCGGCCAAGATGTTGGTGAGGCTATGGGGGGGCAAGCTGTGGGCGTGGTTGTCACCGATGAGCCGCTTGAGGCTTTTGCGCGCTCTCAAGCCGTGATTGATTTCACCGCCCCCGCCGCCACGCTGGAATTTGCCGCCCTCGCCGCGCAAGCCCGCGCGGTGCATGTCATCGGCACCACTGGTATGAGCGCGGACGATCTGAAAAAGCTCGAACCTGCCAGCCGCCACGCGGTGATTGTCCGCGCGGGGAATATGTCGCTCGGCGTGAATCTTCTCACCAAATTGACCGAAAAAGTCGCCGCCGCCTTGGATGAAGATTTTGACATCGAAATTATCGAAGCGCATCACCACCACAAAGTCGACGCCCCATCTGGGACGGCCCTCATGCTGGGGGAAGCGGCCGCAGCAGGACGCGGTGTCTCTTTGAGCGATGTGCGCGACAGTGGCCGCGATGGCATATCAGGCGCCCGCAAACGCGGTGATATTGGCTTTGCCGCGATTCGCGGCGGTGATATCGTCGGCGAACACGACGTGCTCTTCGCCTCCGCCGGCGAGCGCATCATTCTACGCCATGTCGCCACCGACCGCGCGATTTTCGCCCGCGGCGCACTGAAAGCCGCGCTTTGGGGGCAAGGGAAAAAACCTGGTCAGTATGATATGATGGATGTCTTGGGGCTGTAATAACCGCATCTGGAGCTTGGACCGCGCGGATCATGCCCCGCCGCTTTTAAAAATCCACCGCGATGCCTTTGCGTTCCCAGTCGCCAAATCGCACGGGCTCGGGTCCGTCACGCCCGCCGAGCTCTGGCGGCAGAGTTTGCTCGGGCTGGGCCGCTCTGCGGGCTTCAGCTTCAGCCAGTGCGCGCGCGGCGGCGGCTTTGAGGTCGGGTTTCTTGTTTTCTGTCATAAGACTGATATACGCCGCTTTCATCAAATCGCAAGGATAGCTCATGCCCCGCCCCCCGCAAACATCAGGTCGCCCCGGACTGTCCATGGCCGGCCAGACCCACAAACGTCCCGTTTTGAACCTGCCACGGCAGGCGGCGGTGCGCATATTGAACGGTGTGATGACCGAGCATAAACAGCTTTCGGAATTAACGCAGTCTGATGAGTTCCTAGCCTTGGCACCGGAGGATCGGGCGCGCAGCCAGCGTTTGGCCACCCATACCCTCCGCCATGTCGGCCGGGCGGATCGGGCGTTGCGGCCACATTTGGCCAAACTGCCGGCGGTGGAAGTTCTGAATATTCTGCGTTTGGGTTTGGTCGAGATCGTCGGGCTGGGCGCTCCAGCCCATGCGGTGGTCAATGATTTGGTCTCTATTTGCGCCGCCTCCAATCACACCCGCCCTTACAAAGGGCTGATCAACGCTGTGCTGCGCAAGGCCGTCGCAGATGTCACTGGAAAATGGGACAAATCACCCGTGCAAATGCTGCCAAAATGGCTGCGCAATCCCCTGCGCGAAGCCTATGGAAATGGCACAATTATGGCCATCGAGACCGCACATATGCGCGGCGCACCGGTCGATTTGACCGTCACAGGCGATCTTGCAACCTGGGCGTCCACTTTGGGCGGCACGCCCTTGGCAAACGGATCCCTGCGCCTGGGCGAGATCGGGCAAATTTCGGCCCTTGAGGGTTTTGCAGAGGGCAAATGGTGGGTGCAGGATGCTGCCGCAGCTTGGCCTGCCGCCGCTTTGGCGGTGACGCCGGGTGAAACCGTTTTGGACGTCTGCGCCGCGCCAGGCGGGAAGACCATGCAAATGGCAGCACAGGGCGGCGTCATCACGGCTTTGGACATCTCCGCCAGTCGGATGGAGCGGGTGGCAGAGAATCTCGCCCGCACCCAATTGGCCGCCGAATTGGTGGTGGCAAATATTCTTGAATGGCAAGATCCAAGGCAATTTGATGCGGTATTGCTTGACGCGCCCTGTTCCGCCACCGGCACAATTCGCCGCCATCCAGATCTGCCTTTTGCCAAGGATGGCACAGGTATTTCGGAGCTGATTGAGCTTCAAACGCAAATGCTTAATGCAACAGCAGGGCGGGTGAAACCCGGCGGCAAGCTGGTGTTTTGCACCTGCTCCTTGATTCCCGATGAGGGAGAAGTGCAGGCGGAAAATTTCTTGCGCAGTCATAATGATTTCACCGTGGATACAACCCTGCCTCAGGGCATGGATCCGGCTTGGCGCACCCAAGAGGGTGGGTTCCGTTTGCGTCCAGATTATTGGTCCGAAATCGGCGGAATGGATGGGTTCTATCTTATCCGAATGAACCGGCGCCCGTGACATTTATCAGGGTGACAGGCTCAGGCCTTCGCCCTATACAAACCTCGAAACACTCACTTTTTAGGATCGCGTACGCCTGTGGCCCGATACTCTCATCAACTGTCTTGGATACAGCAACTCCGGTATCGCTGGCTGTTGCGCTTGGCGGCTTGGTCTAAGCCGAAGGGGGGGATGATCGCGACGCCAGAGCCCTGGACAACGGGCGATTTTGATCGCGGGTTGCGGATCCTTTCAGGAAAAATTGTCTTCACCGGCCATGTGATGGACATTGGCGAAAATTCGATATGGAGCCACAAACCCCCATCGCCCCTTTTTGCTGCTGAATTGCATGGGTTTCAATGGCTGGACGACTTGGCCACCTATGGCGATGCCCGCGCCATGGGCACAGCCCAGGCTTGGATTTTGGATTGGATTGATGGATTTGGCATGGGGCTTGGGCCCGGCTGGAGCGCAGAGATCACCGGCCGACGTTTGAATCGCTGGATCAATCATTCGGCCTTTTTGCTGCGCGGCCTATCGCAAAGCAGGCGCGATAAGATTTTGCGGTCTATGGCGCTTCAAACCCGCTTGCTGAGCAAATCATGGCGACACCTACCGCCCGGGCGGGGGCGTTTCGAGGCCCTGGCCGGGCTGATCTGTGCTGCACAATCTTTGACTGGGATGCAAGGCCTCCAACCTGCCGCGCTGATGGCCTTGGTTAAAGAATGCCACGACCAGATAGATGGTCATGGCACGATTGCCTCACGCAACCCCGAAGAGCTTTTGGATATTTTCAGCTTGCTTACTCGGGTCAAGCAATCCCTCGAATTGACTCAAGCGCCCATTCCAGAGGCTTTGACGAAATGTCTTGCGCGCGTCGCGCCAGTGCTGCGCAGTCTGCGTCATGGCGACGGCACTTTGGCCCGCTTTCAAGGGGGCGGTGCGGGCAGTGAATATGTCTTGGATCAAGCTCTCGCGGTCTCGGGAATCCGCGCCAGCGCGCTTCAGGATTCGGCGATGGGATTTGTCCGCCTCGCCGCCGGTGCGACAGCCGTGATTGCCGATGCCGCCGCCCCGCCCCTCGGCCAGGAGCGCTTGACCAGCCATGCATCCACCTGCGCCTTTGAACTCTCAGTCGGGCGCACGCGCGTCATCGTAAACTGCGGATCAGGCCTAAAATTTGGCGAGGATTGGCACCAAGCGGGCCGTACCACGGCCTCTCATTCAACATTGGCCATTGACGGGCTGTCATCCTCACGCTTTGGCGCGCCCAAACGCACTGGCGAGCGCCCCTTTCTCGAAACACCCAGCCTGGTGATGGTGGAAAAAACCCGGGTCGTGGATGGGCTGCGGTTGCAGATGAACCACAATGGCTACCAAAAAAGCCACGGGTTGATTCATGCCCGCACGCTTGATCTGCCGGTCGACAGCCGGGGGCTTGTGGGCGAAGATGAGCTTTACGCTCCTGATGAGAGCGATATGCGGCTTTTGGAGGCCGCGCAGGCCAAATCAGCGGACCCGCTGCATTTTTCGATCCGCTTTCATCTGCACCCAGAGGTGAGCGCCAACCTTGAAGCTGATGCGTCCTGTGTTTCCCTAACTCTTGGCACCGGTGATGTTTGGATCTTTCGCTGCCAGTCAAATATTGAATTGACCTTGGACGAGAGTGTGTACTTTGAGGATGGCCGCCAATTCCCGCGCCCGTCACAGCAGATTGTTTTGACGGGTGTGATCAAAGAAATCACCACCAGCGTCCGTTGGTCACTGGCCAAAGCCGGCGAAAACCCTCAAAAGGCCCCCTAAGAAGCCA
>JADHLF010000010.1 GCA_016780825.1 Planktomarina sp.
GATCTCATGGCCATTTTCCAGCTCAACCCGAAACGTCGCGTTAGGCAAGAGCTCCTTTACGACACCGGGAAATTCGAGTGGTTCTTCCTTCGCCATGGTCTCTCCTTCAAAAAAGCCTGACCTAATGCCAAGCGTGCCCTTAAATGAGCGGAGTTGCACAATTTTTCAAGTCAGATTCCGCGTAAATTCTGCGAAATCGCATCTTTGAGGCGTGAATTTAAACGGTTTACCCTGCTTGGGGGCGGCGCAAAGATGAAGAATCACCGAAATCGGTGCGCGCCATGGCCTGTTACGGTGCCGAGATGCTCTCTTTTGGGGGGCCAAATTTTGCAATCAGTCGCTCAATGATCTGATCTCGGGCCTGACGATAGGCGTCCAGCTTTTGGTCGCGGCTCTCGCCCGTGGCGGTTGGATCCATGATAGGCCAATATTCGACTTGCAGCGCGTAAAAGCGTGTAATCTCTTCTGCCTCTCGTTGGCTGGCGGGGGAGAGCGCGACGATGAGATCAAACGAAGAGAGCTCATCACCCAATTTTTGCATTTCGTCAAAGGACCGTGTCTTGTGCCGTGCCAGCTCAATCCCGAGTTCAGCGCAAACGGCAATGGCAAATCCATCAACATCCATATCGGCCAAAACACCAGCTGATTGGACATAGGTTTCATGGCCATAGAATTTCTTCATCAGGCCTTCGGCCATGGGAGAGCGTACAGCATTGTGGTCACAGCAAAACAAGACAGATTGGGGAAGCCGCGACATGTCAGCTATCCCCCGAAATGCAAAACGCAAATAAGGGTGAACAGGCGGCGCGCCGTCTGTTCATCAATATCGGCTTTGCCATTGAGGCGCTCTTGCAAGACCCGCGCGCCTTCGTTGTGAATTCCACGCCGGGCCATGTCGATGGTTTCAATCTGGCTGGGGGGAAGGGTCTTCACCGCTTCAAAGTAGCTTTCACAAATTTGAAAATAGTCTTTAACAACCTGGCGGAAGGGGCCAAGGGATAGGTGAAATTCAGCGGCTTTCTCTTTCGCTTCTGTGGTGAGATCGAAAACCAGGCGCCGGTCGCGTATGGACAGCTCCAACCGATACGGCCCGTTGGGTGGCGGGGTTCCGTCCCGGGCCGGTAAGGCAAAGCTGTTGCCCTCCAAGAGATCAAAAATCGCCACCTTCCGCTCTTGATCAATTTCAGGAGTGGGGGGCGGGAGATTGCTGTCGTCCAGAGATATTTTTGAAATGTAGCTCATTATCTATTCAGTTTATCTAACCGAGCGCGCACTGACAATCCATGCGCTTCAAGGCCTTCAGAAATGGCCAAAACCTCAGCGGCAGGACCGATGGCAGCCAAAGAAGCCGGGGTCATTTTGGTCAAAGTGGTGCGCTTGACGAAATCCATGACAGAGAGGCCGGAGGAGAATCGCGCAGACCGTGCTGTTGGCAGCACATGATTGGGCCCGCCAATGTAATCCCCGATTGCCTCTGGCGTCCAAGCGCCGAGGAAAATTGCGCCCGCATGGGTGATCTGCGCCGCCAAACCGTCCGGATCCGCGACGCAGAGTTCCAGATGCTCAGGCGCGAGCCGATTGGACAGGGCCGCGGCCTCTGCCATATCATTGACCACAATCACCGCGCCAAAATCGCGCCAAGATGCACCCGCAATTGCGCGGCGTTCCAAAGTTTCCAGCTGCCGGGTGACTTCCTGCATCACCCTTTCACCGAATGCCGCATCATCGGTGATCAAAATGGATTGCGCGCTTTCGTCATGTTCCGCTTGGCTGAGCAAATCTGTTGCAATCCAGGCCGGGTCATTATCCCCATCGGCGATCACGAGGATTTCGGAGGGGCCGGCGATCATATCAATGCCGACTTTGCCAAAGACCCGCCGCTTGGCTGCCGCGACGAATGCATTGCCGGGCCCGGTGATTTTATCAACCGGGGCGATCGTTTGGGTCCCATAGGCCAAAGCGGCAATGGCCTGCGCCCCGCCAATGCGGTAAATCTCATCGACCCCGGCGATATGCGCGGCCAAAAGCACCAGCGGATTGGTCGCCCCATTTGGCGTTGGAACGCAAATTGCCAGCCGCTCAACCCCGGCCACTTTGGCCGGAATTGCGTTCATCAACACCGAAGAGGGATAGGAGGCCAGCCCCCCTGGCACATAAAGACCCGCGGCCGATACCGCAGTCCAGCGCCAGCCCAATTGCGCACCAGTTTCATCTTCCCATTGGGCATCGAGCGGCAATTGCCGGGCGTGATAGGCACGAATGCGATCTGCGGCCAATTCCAGCGCCTCGCGTTCGACGGTGGGCACGGTTGCGCAATGGGCCATGATCTCTTCGCGCGAAAAGGCCAAAGTGTCGGGCGTCAGATTAAGCTGGTCAAATTTTTCGGTCAGCTCAATGACCGCTTCATCTCCGCGGGCGCGCACATCTGCGATGATATCCGCAACAATGGCATCCACATCCGGGCTGTCCTCCCGCTTCGCGGTCAGTAAGGCCAGAAAGCAGGCTTCAAAATTCGCCTGATTGATATTCAGAGTTTGTGGCATTCGATCCCCCAAGATTGCCCTGACTTAGCGCGATGTCGCCCAAGCCTCAAGCCGATCTCTTTAGGTCAATCATGGCTGGGCGCGCGTTTGGCCGGGGAGACATAGGGGCGTGTTACATCGCGCAGGCCGGCTTCCAGCGCTTCCACCTCAAGCCGTATCGCGCCATCGCCGGCCAAAGTGAGCAGGCAAGTGCCCGTTCCATCTGTCGCCGGGATGAATGTGATGCTGAGCAGGCTCAGGATCAGATTTGAATCCCTCTGATCAAACCCTTGGGTTTGTACTGCTTTGACATCCTCAAAGCTCAAAACAGATTGCACGCGCTCGGCCTGGGACGCGCTGTGCGCTTCCCAGCGGAAGCGGTTGAGCAGCACTGCAAACCGACGCTCTTTGCTGTGCCAGGCCATTTGCGCCGCGGGCCAGACCGCATCTTGGGTCATCGCGGAGACCACTTGTAAATCTTCCGCATCAAAGGCGATCAAGCGCAGAGGCTTGTCCATACCATCTTCAAAGCGGGCATCACTCATCGGCCTTTGATCCGTTCAATTTTAGCGCCACAATTTCTAAGTTTTTCTTCCACCCGCTCATAGCCGCGGTCGAGATGGTAGACGCGGTTGACCAGGGTCTCGCCTTCTGCCGCAAGGCCGGCCAGAATTAAAGACACCGAGGCGCGCAGATCCGTGGCCATGACCGGCGCCCCTTTGAGGCGCTCCACGCCGGTGACCGTCGCCATGCCGCCATTCACCTCAATCTGCGCCCCCATGCGGCCCAGTTCGGGCGCATGCATAAAGCGGTTTTCAAATATTTTCTCCTCCAAAACAGAGGTTCCCTTTGCCGTGCACAGCAGCGCCATCATCTGGGCTTGCAAATCCGTCGGAAACCCGGGGAAGGGTTCGGTGGTCACGTTTATGGCCTTGATATCTGCATTTGTGCGTTTCACTTTGAGGCCCCGTTGGGTTTGCTCCACGCTCAGGCCTGCTTCGTCCAGTTTCTCGCAAAAAGCTGCGACAAGTTCAATTTTTCCACCCAGACATTCCACTTCGCCGCCGGTTATCGCAGGGGCCAACATATAGGTGCCAAGCTCAATACGGTCAGTCACAACCGGATGGGTGGCCCCATGCAGCCGGTCCACCCCCTGGATGGTAATGGTGGAAGTGCCATGCCCGTCAATCTGCGCGCCCATAGCAATAAGGCACTTGGCAAGATCAACGATTTCGGGTTCACGCGCCGCCTGTTTCAATACGGTTGTGCCTTGGGCCAATGTCGCGGCCAAAAGCGCATTTTCTGTCGCGCCAACAGAGACGAAGGGAAATTCGATCACGGCGCCTTTCAAACCTTGCGGCGCTTTGGCGTGGACATAGCCGTCGCGCAATTCAATCTGTGCCCCCAGCGCTTCCATCGCTTTGAGGTGCAAATCAACCGGTCGCGCGCCAATGGCACAGCCGCCGGGCAGAGAAACCACCGCTTGCCCCGCGCGCGCCAACATCGGGCCGAGCACGAGAATAGATGCGCGCATTTTGCGCACAATATCATAATCGGCGGTCAAATTGTCGAGGTTGTGGGAGGACATGGTCAAAACCTTGCCGTCCTGCATGAAGGTGACTTCTGTCCCGAGGCTCTTAAGCAGGGCCCCCATGGTCTTGATATCCGATAGGCGCGGCGCATTGGTCAAAGTTATGGGCTCTTCACTGAGCAAAGTGGCGGGCATCAAGGTCAAGCAGGCGTTTTTTGCGCCAGCAATGGGGATTTCTCCATTCAGCGCATTGCCGCCAGTTACCAAAATCGAATCCATTCACCTGTCCTTTTTGTCGGTTCCATCGTCTCGCGCGCGCGCCCGCGCCTGCGCCTTACGGCGGCCCATATTCGCCTTCAAGGCCGCCTTCAAGCGCGCTTCACGCTCAGATTGGGCCGACTTCGGGGTCGATTTGTGTTTGTCTGCCATTTCGATGGCTTAACTTAAGCTTTGCCTGCGGTCCAGACGCCGGAACGCTTTGCTGTGGCTTCGGGCGATATTCTGCGGATTTTGCCCATTCTTGGACTTGCGCCCAGGCCCAAGACTGTCTAAATCGCCCAACAGATGCTGTGGTAGCTCAGTGGCAGAGCACACCCTTGGTAAGGGTGAGGTCGAGAGTTCAATCCTCTCTCACAGCACCATCCAACCGACTGAAATACAATTCAAATACTTTAAATCAGACACTTTCATCTGTGAATGGACAATACTATAGACAATACTTTTGGTTGTTTCTAAACTGTCTGTATGTTCAGAAATGCAAATAATAGTTCTTACACATATCCTGTAGCCAGACTGAATTACATCAAAGGCAAGTGGTACGTTATCGTCAGCGTGCCTGCGCATTTGCGGCATCTATTCCCAAACCAAAGAGACCTACGGCGCTCCACAGGCACAGACGATGAGAGTTTTGCTAAGCGTAAACAACATACCCTTGCACAAGAGATATACGATCTGTTTGATCAGCGGCAACGGGAAGAGCAAAGCAAGCATGTCAGTGTCGCAGATGCTTTTGCCACGGATGCGATCATAGGTCTGGCCACAGTCTTCCACCAGCGAAACATACCTGTTCTTAAACCCACTACGGATTATCAGCTGCTGTTCTCGTTAAAGCAATCCTGCGACATTTATGCAGATCAGGTGATTAATGCTGCAACAGATGATGAGTTAGAACATCTGAGGATTTTGAATGAAATAGCTGAGGTAGAGCATCATCTCCTTCGCCACCAAACTCCAACGGTATTTTGAATACTGGACATAGTCCGTCATTGGGGAAGATGCTTTTTAAGTATTTAGTCTCTAACTCAAAAGGAACGTTACTTTGTTTTGCTCTTTGTTTGGCTGCGTTCCTCGCCAGAGAGATCCTATTGTTAGGGCGGTAAGACTTCGCTTGCTCCCGCCGCTGGTTCTTTATTATTTCCAGTTGTTCAAGAGTTCCGCTCCACTGCATCAAACTATAGCCTTTGGCATCTACTCGCCAATCGTTATATTGATTGAAGAACTTAGTTCTATGTTCATTAGGATCACCAAACTTATACTCTTTACCCGTCTCAGGATTTATGAGCCGCTTGCCTTTAACTCCTTTGTTTCTGTTGTTAGCTTTTTGCTTTCGTATGAAACTCGCCGCTTGCTTGGAGCCCTTTGCTTTTATCTGCTCAAAGTCCTCCCGTGTTCTCCAGTTCTCGTAGTAATATTGTGAATCAGACGGTAGTTTTCTCTTTAATTGATAGGCGGCAAAAACCATCCCATCTTCCCTCGTGTCACCACGCTTGAAGGGCTTTCCAGTATTGGGGTTTATCCGTTTCATAGGCTCACCTTAAAGCCGCTTAGCCGCATTGAGAACAGTCTGACCATACCATTTGCCACCTCTAGCGGTTGGAACTTTCATAATGTTGAAGCGCTCAGCTATTTGATCCCACGTGCTGCCACTCTTCCGCATTGAGGTGATCGTTGGTGCAATAGTCTGAGCATGTGCATCTGCTGCATCCTTCACCGCTTGATGTCTAACTTCCGCCTCTGGTCTCGCACCACCAAGCTTCACGCCTCTGGCTTTGGCTGCAGCGAGAGCAGCTTTGGTTCGCTTCGATATAAACTCACGTTCCTCCTGAGCGAGTGCCGCATAGATATGAAGCTGAAACTTACCAGCGCTGGGCATTGATGCGACTTTAAACTCCAGTCGTTTCTCTTCCATGAGCGTGGCAATGAAAGCAACTGATCTGCTGAGCCTGTCTAGCTTGGCGCAAAGAAGAACCGCACCTGTATCTTTACATAATTCAATGGCGCTTATTAGTTCGGGACGATCCGCTTTGCGCCCACTTTCCACATCTGTGAATGTACCAACAATCTCGTATTCAGCATCAGCATAATTCTCAAGGTAGAGTTGAATGTCTCGCTCCTGAGCCTCTAGTCCTAATCCTGACGCAGCTTGACGGGATGTAGATACACGGAAGTATTTTACAATCTTTTGCATCACAAAAGCCTCTCGCTTTGAGCATGAGATGGACAGTAATGCATTTTATCTAAAACGTCAACGTTGGTTCACCTTATATAACGACTCGTTAAAATAGCCTTAATAGTTCTTATCAACAAAGTTTTGCGTATGTTCGGCAGGGGCATGCGGGCTACCATGCCGGGTGGTGGGGGTATGTATGGATGCACCCTCACACAGATGCTGTCTCTGAGCGGGAGAGCTTAGTTAAACTTAGAGCGCCGCTCCAAACTTCTCTTTGAGTATACCTCATCCCTATCGTAAAACTCATCAAATGATGGAATATCAGTCCCAAGCTCAACCCAAGAAAGCTTACTCTTTGTAAAGATGTGCGCTAATGGTGGGAAGTTTTCAGCATTATCCAAAGTTGTTGTCTTAAAAACCAATATCTGATCAGTGCCTATTGCTGCAAAGTGGCTAAAAACTTGGTCACCACATCTCTCGCAACGTTGTATCGAGTGTCCACTACCACTACCAGATGGCCCCACCGTTGTGATCAGCTTACCTTTATCAACCACAATGTTACTTGCCTCTATAAGTGAATGTACGACGAATGCAGATGCTGTGTAACGCTGGCATAATTTACAGTGACATGCATGGGTGAATAGAGGTTCATCGGTAATGTGGTAACGCACATCACCACAAGAGCAACCGCCTTCATGTTTTTCCATAGCGAACCTCAAATCTGTTATGTCTACAACATGACCCAACTAAAGATCATAATCAATAATCACCTGTCGTTAGAGACTCCTTTGAGGATTGCATGACTATGATAAGTCAGAGATCAGGGTTTAACGCTTACTAGGAATATGCTCGTGCAGAAGACTTTGAGAAATAGACGCCGATACACGCTCTAACAGAGGTGCTGCCTGGGGGGAGCTTAAAAGCATCCTCTCAATAAGAAGGCCCCAGCAAAAGTGGGGCCTCATTAGTTCGGCATAGATAAGCTTATGCGCTTGTGTCGACACACTGCTTTGCTTCTGCGTCCCAAGCTTGGCCTGTTGCGCAAGACATTGAGGCTTCTTGTTCACCGTGCATTCCGCATCCATCTGCGAGAGCGAATGGAGCAGAGAGAACCAAAGCGAACAGTGATGCTGTAATCGTTTTCATAGTTTTCTCCTCATCAAGTGACTTTCTATGTATTCTGAACTGCCTTCATAGCAAGGCACACAATGTCACAGCCCAAACCAAAAGAGGCTGAGCCATTACAGCCCAGCCTTTGAGTTTGTACATTTGCTTCGGGGAGACAAATGTTACTCTCTTTACGCTGCAGCTGATTTTGTTCACAACGCGCACACCAGCGGTTAATAAAACCTTGCACGGGTGAGATAAGGTCCGCAAGCGCTCTGCGGCTATGTGTGGACCGCATCCCCCATGATCAGGCGGCGCGGCTGGCTTTGATTATCTGATGTGCGGTTAACAATGGGGCGACAGCAATGGAATTGAAAGACGAGATAATCATCAATGCACCGCAGGGCGTGGTTTATGCTGCATTGAATGATGTGGACATTCTGAAAGTTTGTATTCCTGGCTGCGAGGAGTTGGTCAAACATTCTGATACCGAATTGGAGGCCAAGGTTGTGCTAAAAGTCGGTCCGGTTAAAGCGAAATTTAGCGGAACCGTGACTTTAAGCCCAGACGCGCCGCCGGCTCGGTTTTCCCTCACTGGCGCGGGCAATGGCGGTGCGGCGGGCTATGCCAAAGGCGGGGCGGACGTGCATTTAGAAGCTCATCCGGAAGGTACGCTGCTGCGCTATACGGCCAAGGCTGAAATTGGTGGCAAATTGGCGCAATTGGGCAGCCGGTTGATCCAGGGCACGGCAAAAAAACTTGCGGCGAAGTTCTTCAGCAGCTTTGCCGAACAGGTTGGGTCCGAGAATGCCGGCTGAGGGGAGGATCCTTTATGCCGAACATGCGCAGGATATTCTCGCCGCCACCCTTGCTTTGATGCACTCAGGGGAGCCCTGCGCCTTGGTGACCAGCCTGAATATTGAAGGCGGCGCGGCCCGAGAGCTTGGCTCTTTGGCGGTGATCAGCGGCACGGGAGATATGGTTGGTTACCTGTCTAATGGCTGTATTGATCGCGATATCATCCATCACGGCATGGCGGCGATTGACAACGGCCGGCGCAAACATCTGCGCTATGGGGCAGGCTCGCCCTATTTGGATCTCAAACTGCCCTGCGGTGGCGCTTTGGAACTGGTTATTGATCCCGCACCAGATTTGGCCCTGCTTGAGACGGCTTTGGCGCGCCTGCTCGACCGCCAAAAAACGGTGCTCGCTTTTGAGGGGCGCGACGGGCCGGTGCAGATAGAATATGCGCCCAAACCCGCATTGATCCTTGCGGGGCGGGGTGCAATTTTTCGCACCACCGCGCAGTTGGCTGCACATATGGATTTTGAGCTGCATCTTGCGTCGCCCGATCTTGAGGATCTTGCCAGTTTGGAAGGGCTCAACCCCAGGACCCACCAGCCCATGACCACACCGAGCGCGGCGATTGATCTGCCGATAGACGCTTATTCTGCGGTCCTTCTGGTCTTTCATGATCATGAATGGGAGCAAGAAATTTTGATGCAGGCGGCGCGGCAGAATCCCTTTTTCATTGGCGCTTTGGGCAGCCGCAGAACGCATGCCATGCGGGTCGAGCGACTGTCACATGCGGGGTTGAGCGCGGCGCAATCTGCGCAAATTCACGGACCGATTGGCTTGGTGCCCTCGCTGCGCAATGCCTCGCTCATTGCTGTGTCAGCGCTGGCTGAAATCATCGCAAAATTGCCACCGTCTCAAATCCGCTTGTCCTCATCATAAAGCCGAGGTGGCCCCTCTGGCAGAACCGAGCGGCAGGACGCGCTCTTTGATGGGCAGGTGTACGATGGCGCTGAAGAGGCCAACTCCGACCCCAAACCACCAAACGGCTGTATATGTGCCATAGATGTCATACATCTTGCCGCCCAGCCAAACCCCAAGGAAACTGCCGAGTTGATGGGAGAAAAAGACAATGCCGTAGAGCGTGCCCATATAGCGTAACCCGTAGATATGCGCGACCAAGCCCGAGGTCAGGGGCACGGTGGCCAGCCACAAAGACCCCATGGCCACGGAAAATAATATCACAGAGAGGGGCGTGATGGGCAGGGCGATAAAAAGCGCAGCCACAATCGTCCGAGCCAAATAGATCCCCGCCAAGAGATATTTTTTCGAATAGCGTTTCCCGAGATAGCCGGCAGCAAGCGTGCCAGCGATATTGCTCAGTCCGATCAGAGAAATTGCCAGCGCCCCGAGCCGGGAGGTGGTGGTGATGCCCACAGAATACAGTGCGCCACCGGGCATAATGGGGCCGCAGAGTTCGGTCACGAAGGCCGGAAAATGTGCGGTGATGAAGGCCAATTGATAGCCACAGGAAAAAAATCCTATAAAAATCAGCGTGTAGCTTGGATCCTTGAAGGCCTTGATCAACACCTCGCCGATGCTCTCCTCCAGCTCGGACCTACTGGCGACCCGCTCCGTCTTCATCATCGGCAAAAACATGAGCGAGCCGATGATAATGGCCGCGAAAGTGATAAACACATGCTGCCAGGACATGAAACCCAGAAGATATTCTGCCAATGGTGCGCCGATCACCTGCCCAGCCGAACCTGCGGCGGTGGCAATCGCCAGCGCCATGGCTCTATGCTCATCAGAGGCCGCGCGCCCGACCACGGCCAAAATCACACCAAAGCCGGTGCCGGCGATTCCGAAGCCAACCAATATCCCATAGGCCTGCATCGCGCCGGGGGTGACCGCATAGGAGGAGAGAATCAGTCCAAGCGCATAGACCAAGCCGCCCAGCGTGATGGCTTTGCGATCCGTCACCTTTTCGGCGATGGCCCCAAAAATGGGCTGCCCGATGCCCCAAAACAAGTTTTGAATGGCAATCGCCATGGAAAACTCTGTGCGCAGCCAGCCGAATTCCTCCGACACGGGAATTTGGAAAATACCAAAGGAGGCGCGCACCGCAAAACTCAACATCACAATGATGCAGCCGGCGACCAATACAGGGGTGACGAGGGCAGTTGATTTCATGGGCAGACCCTACTTCTTAAAATACTATTCGCAAGAGCAATAGCGCTGGGCGCGCGATTGCACCCAGCGCTGTGCGCAGCTATTGGAGGGATATGAATTTGCCTGACACCTATCAAAACGCCGTCGCCTCTGGAGCGTTACAGCATGACCCGGCGCAGGAAGCCGCTCTGTACGAGCTTGAGCGATTGCGGCACGCACTCAGCCAACCGCGAAAACGGGGGTGGTTTCGCAAGGCCGCGCCGGCGCCCGATGGGATCTACCTTTGGGGCGGCGTGGGGCGCGGCAAGTCGATGCTGATGGATATGTTTGCCCGCAGCCTTGGCCCCACTGTTCGGCGCGTGCATTTTCATGGCTTCATGCAAGAGGTTCATGCCGGGATTGCCCGGGCCAAGGCGCAAGGCGCGGTGGATGCTATTCAACCGGTGGCCGAAGAGATGGCCAGGGGCATCCGCTGTTTGGCGTTTGATGAGATGCAAATCACCGATATCACCGATGCGATGCTGGTGGGGCGTTTGTTTGAGGCCCTATTTGCGGCGGGCATTGTTATTGTTGCCACGTCAAACCGTCACCCGGAAGATCTTTATAAGAATGGGTTGAACCGGCAACTTTTTTTGCCCTTCATCGCGCTGTTACAACAAAAAATGGTGGTGCATGAGCTGGCCTCTCCCAAGGATTATCGCCAAGATAGGATGGCGGGGCAGGGCTGTTATTTCACG
Source organism: Planktomarina sp. (assembly GCA_016780825.1). Classification (GTDB taxonomy): domain Bacteria; phylum Pseudomonadota; class Alphaproteobacteria; order Rhodobacterales; family Rhodobacteraceae; genus Planktomarina. The sequence continues at coordinate 11,314 of JADHLF010000010.1, forward strand.
CCCCTCGATGCGGCCGCGCGGGCTCGCATGGATCAAATCTGGATGGATTTAGCCGGGGGGCCGGGGCAACCCTTCGCCCTTGAGGTGAAATCCCGCCGGGTGATGGTTCCAGAATTTCGCAATGGCATTGCCCGAATGTCTTTTGCAGAGCTCTGTGGCGCCGCTTTGGGGGCGGCCGATTACCTCGCTTTGGTTCAAGAGGCCAAGGTTTTGATGCTCGATGATATCCCGTTGCTCGGGCCCGCAAATGCCAGCGAGGCCAAGCGCTTTGTCACCTTGATTGATGCGGTCTATGAAGCGCAAATTGGGTTTATCGCCTCTGCGGCGGCCGCGCCAGACGCCCTATATCCCAGCGGCACGGGCAGTTTTGAATTTGAGCGCACCGCCTCTCGCTTGGCTGAAATGCAGGCCGAGGGATGGGGGAGAGGCTAGGCTGGGCTTGGCTAGGCTAGGCTAGGCTAGGTGCTGGGCTCATTCTCGCGCAAGACATGCCCTGCCAGATATAACGATCCGCAGATCAAAATCCGCGCCTGCGGGTGGCGTTGGGACAGGTCCTGAAGGGCTGCGCGCACATCGCTCGCCTCGCGGGAGGGGATGGCACAGCTCCGTCCCACTTCAGCCAGATCCGCACTGGAAACCGCGTTGACTTCATTGGGAATGGTCACTGTGGTGAGCGAGGCGCAATGGGCTGCAATGGGCGCCAAAAACCCTGTCACATCTTTGGTATTGAGCATGCCGCAGATAATATGGGTGTCGCGCTTGGGCAGGGTGGCGAGGGTGGCGGCGATGGCGCGCCCAGCAGCGGGGTTATGCCCGCCATCGAGCCAAATCTCATGGCCGGGAAGGCTGTCCACGAGCCGACCTTGGCGCAACCGCTGCATGCGTGCGGGCCAATAGGCTTGCAGCATGGCCGCGGTGCAGGCCTCTTCACCCTGCCCGAGATACCGAAGGGTGGCGATGGCCGCACCGGCATTTTGAATTTGATGCGGGCCTGGCAGGCACGGCAGCGGCAGATCCAAAAGGCCGGTTTCGTCTTGATAGATCAAGCGCTCCGCCTCGGTGGTAACATGCCAATGCTGCCCATAGACGCGCAGATCTGCGCCAATCTTGGCCGCCTGACGTTCGATCACCTCGAGGGCTTCCTCTGGCTGCGGCCCCACAATAGCGGTGACCCCGCGCTTCAGGATGCCCGCTTTTTCAAAGGCAATCTTGGCCAGCGTGTCGCCAAGAAATTGTTGGTGATCGAGATCAATGGGTGTGAGAACACAGGCTGCTGGCTTGTCGACCACATTGGTCACGTCCAACCGTCCACCCAAGCCGGTTTCCAGCAAAGTATAATCTGCCGCATGTTCGGCAAAGCCCTGCAATGCCGCGCATGTGGTAATTTCAAAATAGGTGATGGTCTCACCGCCATTGGCGCTGTAGCAGCGATCAAGCAGCTCGGCAAGCGCTGCTTCGCTGATCAATTCACCGGCAATGCGGATGCGTTCATGGAATCTCGCCAGATGCGGCGAGGTATAGGCGTGAACCCTTCGCCCCGCCCCTTCGAGACCTGCGCGGATCATGGCCTGCGTGCTGCCTTTGCCGTTGGTGCCGGCCAGGTGAATGACGCTTGGCAGCCGGTCTTGCGGGTTATCCAAAGCCTGCAGAAGCCGCCACACCCGGTCTAAGGTCAAATCAATGACCTTAGGATGAAGGGCCATCATCCTCTCGAGGATGATGTCAGAATTTTTTGATGTCATTTCGCGCGGTTCGTTTCGGCAGAGGGCTCATCGGCCGAGGGTTTCGGCAAATCACCTTTGATAGCCGGAGATTGTTTCAACAGCATCCGGGTGATGGTGATCAATTCATCGCGCATTTGGGTGCGATGTGTCACCCGGTCCAACATCCCGTGATCCAACAGATACTCAGCACGCTGGAACCCTTCTGGTAATTTCTCACGAATGGTTTGTTCAATGACCCTTTGGCCCGCAAAGCAGATCAACGCATTGGGTTCGGCGATATGCACATCGCCCAGCATCGCGTAGGAGGCGGTGACCCCGCCTGTGGTGGGGTGAGTGAGCACAACGATATAGGGAAGGCCCGCCTCTTTGAGCATTTGCACGGCAACGGTGGTGCGGGGCATTTGCATCAAGGATAAAATCCCCTCCTGCATCCGTGCGCCGCCGGCGGCTGAGAACAATATCAGCGGGCGCTTCAGCTCAACTGCGCGCTGGGCCGCGGCGATGATGGCGTTGCCAACATACATGCCCATCGATCCGCCCATGAAGGCAAAATCCTGGCAGGCAGCAACAATGCCCGTGCGGCCCATTTCACCTTCCACGACCAGCATGGCTTCTGTCTCGCCGGTTTTCTTTTGTGCGGCTTTCATTCGGTCGGGATATTTCTTTTGATCGCGGAAATGCAGCGGGTCGGTGATGGGTTTTGGCACATCCACTTCAACAAAGATTCCACCGTCAAACAGGGCTTCCAGGCGTGCGCGCGGGCTGATGCCCATATGGTGATCGCATTGGGTGCAGACGTTCAAATTCTCCGACAGCTCGCGGTGAAACAACATCGTGCCGCATTCGGCGCATTTGGTCCAAAGATTTTCGGGAACTTCGCGGCGTGAAAACAGCGAATTAATCTTGGGCCTGACGTAATTAGAAATCCAATTCAACGCGTGTGTTTCCTGTATTATAAAACTTGGGATCAGTTAATCATCTACGGGCCAAATTGCAACTAACCTGCGCAGTGCGATGCGCATAGTGAGATAGGCCAGCAGGAGGAAGGCGGCGTCATATGGCACGAGTGATATTAACCGCTCTTCATCTGTGATCGAAAAATCGTAGGAAAAAAGCGCCAGCCCTCCAAGGTAGTCAGAAAACCCACAAAAAATAATGGAATAAAAGTTCCAAACAAAATGAAATGCAATGGCCGGGCCCAGTGTGCCACTGCGCGCGGTGAGATCGGCGGCGATCACACCAAAGAGGGTTGTGGACAGAACCATCCATGGTGCCGCTGCTCCCATGACGGCGGGGTCATAGTGCAAAAGACCAAAAATTGCCGAAGGGATCACGATCCAGACAATTCGATGCAGGCCCAGCGCTGCCAATTGGCTTTGCAAATATCCGCGAAATACCAATTCCTCGGCACTGACCTGAATGAGCAGGAACGCCAATGAGAGGGGCAGCAGGCCGAGCCATTGGCTGAGTGGGAGGTTTTGCACGACTGTGGAGCTATTGCTTGTGATAACAGCCACGACCGTGGCCAGCGCAAACAAACGGATCATGGTTCGAAAAAATTGTGCTTTGGCGCGGGCGAAATCGCCGATGAGCAAAAGCGGGCTGTGGTGATGCAGGCTCCAGACCGTGAAGCTGACCGCGGCAGTCAAAAACCCAAAACTGCCTAACATGACAAACATTTGACTTGGGCTGCTGGGGCCAGGCACTTGCAGGGTCTGCTCAAACCAAGCCTCGCCCATGACGGACAAAAGCACCTGGCAGCTGAGGCTTAGAAGCAACATATAAAGAAGGGTTGTGATCACAAGCCCGAGGATAAGCCTCAGAAGGCTTGCCTTTGCCCGTGCCGGGGCGATGAGGGCTTCATAGGGGTCGTAAGACATAAGATGAAGATACTGCGCGCGCGCTATGCTGGCCAGAGCGAAACGCATCGATGCGCAAAACTTGGCTGACCTTCACTCTTGTCCCAAGCTCGTGAAGCGCTTAAACAACCGCAAAGCTTTATACAAAGGGTCCCGCAATGAATAAGCCTGTCTTCGACAAATCCAATCTGCCCAGCCGCCATGTGTCGGTCGGTCCCGCGCGTGCGCCGCACCGTTCCTTTTATTATGCGATGGGCATGACCGCCGAAGAAATCGCACAGCCTTTTGTCGGTGTCGCCACCTGTTGGAACGAGGCAGCTCCTTGTAATATTTCGCTCAACCGTCAGGCCCAGGCCGCTAAGATTGGTGTGAAACATGCCGCCGGAACCCCGCGGGAATTCACCACCATCACGGTGACGGACGGGATTGCGATGGGCCATGAGGGGATGCGCTCTTCGCTGGCCAGCCGCGAGGCGATTGCCGATTCCGTTGAGCTGACCGTGCGCGGGCATTGCTATGATGCGCTGGTGGGTCTTGCCGGTTGCGATAAATCCTTGCCGGGCATGATGATGGCTATGGTGCGGCTCAATGTGCCATCGGTCTTTGTCTATGGCGGATCCATCCTGCCGGGCACGATGAACGGCAAAGACGTGACGGTTCAAGATGTGTTCGAAGCCGTGGGCCAGCACCAAGCCGGTCAACTTTCAACCTGTGAGCTTGAAAAATTAGAAGCGGTGGCTTGCCCCTCAGCGGGCGCCTGCGGTGGACAGTTTACGGCCAATACAATGGCCTGTGTCTCGGAGGCGATTGGCCTGGCCTTGCCAAATTCCACAGGCGCCCCAGCACCTTACGAATCGCGCGACCAATATGCAGTTGCTTCTGGCGAAGCGGTGATGAATCTGCTGGAGAAAAACATTCGCGCCCGCGATATTGTGACATTGAAATCTCTGGAGAACGCGGCGCGGGTTGTGGCCTGTACCGGTGGGTCGACCAACGCCGGCTTGCACCTGCCAGCGATTGCCCATGAGGCGGGTTTGGAATTCTATCTCGATGATGTCTGCGAGATTTTCCGCGACACACCCTATTTTGTCGACTTGAAACCTGGCGGGCAATATGTCGCCAAAGACCTTTTTGAGGTTGGAGGTGTTCCGGTCGTGATGAAGGAGCTGCGCAAGGCGGGCTTGATGCACGAAGATTGCATGACGGCCACCGGGCGCTCCATGGGCGAAGAGCTGGACTTGATCGAGCGGGAAGCCGATGGGCGGGTGATCTATCCGGTCGAAACCCCCATTACAAAAACGGGCGGCGTTGTCGGCCTCAAAGGCAATCTTGCTCCGGAAGGCGCGATTGTCAAAGTGGCGGGCATCGCAGCACAGCATCAGATTTTCACCGGTCCTGCTCGGGTGTTTGAATGCGAAGAAGACGCTTTTGAAGCTGTGAAAGAACGCGCCTATGAAGAAGGTGAAGTTTTGGTGATCCGCAATGAAGGCCCATCAGGCGGCCCTGGCATGCGTGAAATGCTCTCCACCACAGCGGCGCTTTCTGGCCAAGGCATGGGCAAAAAAGTTGCCCTTATTACAGATGGGCGTTTCTCCGGCGCGACACGCGGTTTTTGTGTGGGGCACGTGGGGCCCGAGGCGGCGGCCGGTGGCCCGATCGCTTTGATTGAAACAGGAGACGTGGTCACGATCAATGCGATTTCTGGTGAGCTAAATGTTGATTTGACCGACGAAGAATTGGCCGAACGCAAAGCCAATTGGAAAGGCCCGCGCGAGACCATCTACGCCAGCGGCGCGCTTTGGAAATACTCGCAATTGGTCGGTCCAACCTACCAAGGGGCGGTGACCCATCCCGGCGGAAAAGCAGAGCGTCACGCATATTTTGATCTCTAGGCTTCTTCTGGCAGCTGGCCTTTTTGCATTGGCTGGCTGTCAAACACATCTGTTTGGAAATAAACAATCTTCTGGCGCTCCCGGGGCCAGGGCATCCTTGCCCAACGGGATCACAATTGGGGCGCCGAAAGGCTATTGCCGCGACCATAGCAGTGGGCGCCGGGGCGGAGTGGTCTTTGCAAGCTGCGTCAGGTTGCGCGGCACGGATGCTTTTGACCCCACCTATGGGCATCTTTTGACGGGTGCAGCAGCCGGCTCAAAAGGCGACTTGCAGGCGCTCGCAGGGTTTATCCGCCGGGATGCGGGCAAAGCCTGGCTTGCGGCGAGTGGTCAGGCCGATGACGTGTCGATTCACCGGGTGAAACGAAGCCGCAATGCGCTTTATGTCGAGCTCACGGATCGATCGCGCCCGGGATATCTTGGCGCGCGGGGCTGGAAAGCCTTTGTGACTGTCGCAGATCAACTGGTGGTCCTAGGGGTCTACTCGGGACTTGGCCCGAGCGTTTCTGGACTTGATGGCGAAGAGCTCATCCGCGCCTTTGCCCAAGCGACGCTTGCCGCAGAGAATGCAGCGCAATAGCCCCCGGCTCAACGATGCGTGATGCCACCCGGCCCACATGGCCGCGCTGTCTTGCGGCTGGAAATCCGTGGGCCGAGGGTATTAATATCCGGTAAGTTTTAAGATATTATTTTTAAGTATTTGTAGAACTTCCCGCAGGCTTCTCCTATATACGCTGTTATATTGTTAAACACTTTGGACGGTAAATTGATTTATTTTGGTTACTTGGGGCGGGCAATATCGGCTCTATGCCTTAAATTGTGGCGCAGTCGCATGTACCAGGTTGCGGCTGAGAAAACGGCCAAGCTCCGCCAGCAGCAGCGCGAGGCCTTGGCGCTTCAGCGTCAGCTGGGTGAGGTTTTGTGCCGTATCAATGATGAATTGCACCACCGGCTGGGCGGGTCTCGGACATATCGGCATGGCGCCAATATGCTTTGGTCTTGGCGCCCCGAGCTCTGGACGGTGCTATGCCCGTCCAGTTCAGGCCCCGTGGCCCAAAGCGGCGCGCGCCTCACCTCAAATACCAAGGTGTTTTTTGATGATGCGGATTGCGCCGTTATTATAAAGCAATTTCGCAACGACATCTCGGAAGGTTTCGCTCCCTATGGGGTGGCTTTGGAGCTGTTTCAATTCGAGGGCAATTTTTTGTCCCTCGCCATTGATCTGCCCGATGTGCTGTATGACACCTTTGCCAAAGACGAATTGATTGGCCTGTCGGGGGCAATTTTTACAGAGCGCCCAACGGAATTTACAGTGCGCTTGAACATCAAACACGGGCCCAATACGGAGCAACTTATTCAAGCGCAGGATCTCAATCATTCAGAGATTGGAGCGGAATTTTATCTTAAACATCTGAAAATCAACGTGAACCGTGTGGAGAAAATTTGGTTGGATCTGGTGTTTGAGACCCCGAATTTTAACCTTATTTCAGTGACAGACCTCGCATTTAGCAAGCGCCCGCGGGTTGAGATTTAAAGAAGGGGACCACATCATGAGCCACATCACGCATTGTGAGCTGAGAAATGGGATTTGGTCAGGACGGCTGGAAGGTGCCGCGGATGCGCCAAATGTGATCGCGACCTATCAAGGGGTTGAGATAGAGGGATTATCCGTGACGCCGATTGCAGATAATCTTTGGGGTCTGGAGCTCTCCCTGCCGCTTGAAATGTTGTCTGACGGTGTTCACAGCTGTATTATCTCACTGGCGACGGGTGAGAAAATCGGTGATTTCACGCTGATTGCAGGGGAGGTATTGGCCGGTGATTTGCGCGCCGAAATCGCGCAGTTGCGGGCGGAACTGGACCTGCTCAAAACTGTTGTGCGGCGCGGATTGGCCGGTAATTAGGGGCGCTTTGGCACCAAAATCACTTCGACCCGCCGGTTGATCTCGCGGCCCTCTGGCGTGGCGTTGCTGGCCAAAGGTGCGAAATACCCGATCCCTTCACAGGCGACCCGTGCGGGAGAAATCTGGGGAAATTGATTGAGTAACATGCTGCGTACCGCCTCGGCTCTTTGCTTGGACAGTGCAAGATTGGTCTCATGTGATCCGCTGGAATCTGTGTGACCTATGAGGGCGATAGATTGAGTGCTGTGGCCTGTCAGATATGCGCCCAGTGCCTGCACGGACGCGAAACTTGTCTTGTCCAAACGTGCCGATCCTGCGTCGAAGGTGAGATCTGCAAGCACATAGCGCCCGGTGGTGTTCAGATCTGTCTCCAAGACGCCACTGGCTGCGGGCGGCAGCGCTGGGGCCAGGTTAAGCGCCGGTGTGTCCGACGGTCTGACATGGGTGAGCTGGACATGGGTTTGACTGAGAGAACGGCTGATCAATATCCAAATTCCGTCGCTGTCATTTTTGAGGCCACTCAAAAAGACATAGTTGCCAAGATCCACAAACATTTGCGGGGGCGGCAATACCGGCAGGGAGAAGCGGAAATCATAGCCGCCGCAGGTTTGATCTGAGCAATGAAGCGCCAAGTCATAGCCCTGAGCTTCCAGTTGCGGCCAAATTTCGGCCGCCACCACACCGGGTTTGCGGGTCTCGCTGGAGTGAAACGTGTTTGTCGCGACCTGCCCCGTGAGCGTGATGCTGGGCACCTCGGTGCCATTCCACACGCCAGTCGGTAGAGCAAGGCTCGCCAAGCCTTGCTCATTGTGGCTGCTTTGAACCAGACCGATGGGCAGGTCCAGTTCAAGCGCCTGCGCGGAAAATGGAAAGAGGAATAAGAAAGCGAAGCTGCGTAGCATCAGTGTCCTAGCGGTGTTGTGCGTGGTATTGCTCATTTGGGCGCATATCCGTGGCGCTGGCAATGCGGTTGGTCATGTTGAAAAATCCTGCCACTGCTGAAATATCCCAAATATCGCGGTCCGAAAACCCCACAGAGCGCAGGGTGGCGCGGTCCGCCTCTTCAATATGTTGGCTGCTTTCGGTCATGAGCGCGGCGAAATCAAGCATAGCTTTCTGCCGGGCGTCCAAATCTGCGCTGCGGTAATTCATCACCAATTGCTCGCCCAAAACCGGATCTCCCGACAGGGCGCGCACGGCCGCCCCATGGGCGGTGAGGCAATAAAAGCATTTATTGATCGAGGAGACGACCACGGCAATCATCTCCCGTTCGAGCTTTGACAGGCCGCTGTCAGCCAGCATGACGTCGTTATAAAGTGCGGTGAAGGAATTTAATTTATCAATATCAAATGCATATGCCTGTAATACATTGGGCACCATGCCCAGCTTGTCTTGACAAATGTCAAAATATTTTTGCGTCGCCTCAGGTAAAGGCGAGACCATGGGCAGGTTCAAAGCGGTGGGGGAGCGTGTCATGCTGAGTCCTTTATGCGGTAGTGATAATGCCCCACGGGACGCATGCCCAAAGAGCTGTAAAGACGATTGGCGGCTTTATTGTCGCGGGTGGTCATCAAAGCCATATAGCGCGCGCCGTGATCATCGGCCCATTTTGCAGCCTGTGCCATCAGTTTTTTTGCCACGCCCCTGCGGCGGAAGGAGGGCAGCACCTCCACCGCATGCAGCATGGCAATCTCACCATCAAGCGCCAAAAACCCCACCCCGGCGGGCGTGTCTCCACTGCGGGCGAGCAGGGCGGTTTTTGGGGTCTGCACCCGGTGCATCAGAGCGATGCGCGGCGCGTGAATGCCGCCTGCGGCCCAAATTTCACGCATGATGTGCAAGGGTTCCCAAATGCAATAGCTTTGCGCCCGGGGCAGGAACGCGGGTCGCAAATATGCGGTCTCGCACAGATAGAGGGTCACCGGGTCGATGATTTCATAGCCGCGGGCGGCAAGGGCCTCATCGAGGATTTCATCGCCGTCGCGGATCATAAACAAATGCTCTTGCCCCTGCGTCGTTAGGGTGGCTTCGATCCAATCAATATCGGCCAGGTCTTTTTGAGCTAAGGTGACAGCTGACACGCGCTTGCCGCCACCCGACCCATCGCGAATCTCCCAGCCCGCCTCTTGGCGGGTCCTGCGGGTAGGCCAAGTGGTGTTGGTGGCTTGATATAATCGGTGAACGGTGGGTTCGGTCATTGCGGGAATTCAACTTTCAGTGCCGTCATGGCTTTTTGCAGCTGGCTTTCATCTGTGCCGCGCAAGACGATATTTGCGCCAAATAGCCCGTCTTTCTGGAAGGGATAGCAGCCGATGGACAGCTCGGGGAAGGCCTGGGCCAATGCGCCAAGCGGTGCGGCGATGTCTCCCTCGCCGCGATCCACCCGATAGGTGAAACTGAGCAGAGGCTTGCCGCCGGTGAGGCTGGGAAGAACGCTGGCCAGCATCGCCTGAAAAATCGTGGGCACCCCGGCCATAACATGCACATTTCGCGAGGTAAAACCCGGCGCTTTGCTCACCGGATTGTCAATCAGGCGCGCCCCGTCTGGGATACGTGCCATGCGCAAGCGTGCATCATTGAGCTCTTGGCCATTAGCGTCATAATGGGCTTGCAGAATGGCGCGGGCATCGGCGCGCACACCTATTGAGACGCCAAAGGCCGCCGCGATGCAATCGGCGGTGATGTCATCATGCGTGGGGCCGATGCCGCCGCTGGTGAAGACATGGGTATAGGCCGCGCTCAGGGCCTGCGTCGCATTTACGATCGAGTCCGGATCATCGCTGACCACGCGCACTTCTTTGAGATCAATGCCCTGCTCGGTAAGTTGGCCGGCCAAGTGATACATATTAGCGTCTCGGGTGCGTCCAGACAGGATTTCATCTCCGATGACGAGCATTGCGGCGGTTGGATTTGGCATTGGGCATCCTTGCATTCGAATATCCCTCAGGTATAGGCCTGCTCCATGCGCTTTCAAACCCCTCTTGTGCCAGGTCGGCTGATCAAACGGTATAAACGCTTTTTGGCAGATGTGAGTCTGGATGATGGGCGGCAGGTGACCGCACATTGTGCCAATCCGGGCGCCATGATTGGCCTGAAGGACCCGGGATTGCGTGTTTGGCTTGAACCGAATGATGATCCCAAGAAAAAGCTCAAGTTTGGCTGGCGCGTGGCGCAGCTGGACAGCGGCGCATGGGTCGGCATTGACACCAGCCTGCCGAATAAAATCATTCATGAGGCTCTGCGCGACCAAAAAATCGCTGCGCTTGCCGGTTATGACACGATCCAACCCGAGCAGAAATATGGCGCAAACTCGCGGGTGGATTTCTTGCTCAGCGCGCCAGCTTTGCCGGACGCCTATGTTGAGGTGAAGAATGTGCATCTTTTGCGCAGTGGAGATTGGGCCGAGTTTCCCGATACGGTCACGGCGCGCGGGTTAAAACATTTGGGTGTTTTGGGGGATATGGCAGAGGCGGGCCACCGTGCGGTGCTGATCTACTGTGTCCAGCACACCGGCTGCGCGCGGTTCCGCGTGGCGGCAGATTTGGATCCGGCCTATGCAAAGGCCTGTAAACGCGCCCTGCAACGCGGGGTTGAGATGCTGTGCTACAGCTGTGCGGTGAGCTGTGAGCACATCACTCTTGATCGGGCATTGCCGCTTGATTTGCCCGCCCCCGGGCAGGGATGAATTTTTCTTGTCATGGTCTGGCCGTGTGATTGGCCTTGGCCTATACAGGATGAAGATTTGATTTAGGAGCATTCACGTGACCTCAGCCCGTGGACGACTGACCAAAGATGGTATCCGAATTTATGAGCCCGGTGACTTTGCCGGCATGAAAGAGGCTGGCCGCGTCGCAGCGACCATTTTGGATGACATCACCCCCTATATCACCGTTGGACAAACCACGGGTGAGATTGACCGGGTGATCACCGATATGGTGTCGGCGCATGGGGCCACCTCTGCCACGATTGGCTATAAAGGCTATCTGCACGCCAGCTGTATTTCGGTCAATCATGTGGTCTGCCATGGAATTCCGGGAGACAAGCGCATCAAAGATGGCGATATTCTCAACATTGATGTGACTGTGATCAAAGATGGATGGTATGGGGATACCAGCCGGATGTATGTGGCTGGAACTTTGCCGCGCAAATCCGAACGGTTGATCCAAGTGACCCATGACGCTTTGTTCAAAGGGATTGAGGCGGTCAAACCCGGCAATACCTTTGGCGATATCGGTCATGCCATACAAACCTATGTGGAAGCCCATCGCATGAGCGTGGTCAAGGACTTCTGTGGTCACGGTTTGGGGCAAGTGTTTCATGCGCCGCCCAATGTGTTGCATTATGGCCGTGCCGGCACGGGTCCTGTTTTGGAAGAGGGCATGTTCTTTACCATTGAGCCGATGGTCAATCTCGGACGGCCCGAAACCAAGGTTTTGGCTGATGATTGGACCGCGGTGACCCGTGACAAATCGCTATCTGCGCAATTTGAGCATTCGGTGGGCGTGACGGAGACGGGTGTGGAAATTTTTACACTGTCGCCAAAGGGGCTTTTTCACCCAACCTACAGCTAGGTCTACATAGGGGAGATCCCCTATGTAGTCCAGATATGTGACAGATCAGCGCCCTAGGCTTTTGGGCGCCTTGGTTTTGCGTTGCCGCCCAGGTTCGGCTTGCCCTTGGGCTTGCCGCCACGCCCCTTCGGCTTGCCGGCAAATTTGGCGCCTGACGGGCCGCGGTGCGGACGGGCGCCATAGCCGACGGGGCCCTGCGCCGGATCAGAGGACTGTGCTTTTGGCTTGCGCGCTTTTGGCTTGGGGGCCTCGAGCGCTGGGCCGTCATTGGTTGGATCCCAGCGCCCTTCGAGCGGCGTATGGGCCTTTGGGGCAGCGCCGCGTCCGCCGCGCGGCGTCTCCTTGCCCCGATGTTCCTCATGCCGGCGGCCACCGCCACCGCCGCCACTGCCGCCACTGCCGCCACCGCCACGTCCGCTGGGTTGTTTGCGCTTTGGTTTGCGGGTGTCGACGCCTGGCACAAGATCCCAACGCCGACCGGAGGCAATTGGAATCTCCATTTTCAATACTTTTTCAACATCCTTCAATTCACCCATCTCATCGGGTGCCACAAAGGCAATCGCGCGGCCATCGCGTCCGGCGCGCGCGGTGCGACCGATGCGATGCACATAATTCTCTGGGACATTTGGCAGATCGTAATTGTAGACGAACCGCACATCAGGAATGTCGAGACCGCGGGCTGCAACATCGGTGGCGACCAACACTTTGATCGTCCCGCCCCGCAGCGCATCAATCGCGCGCTGTCTTTGGCCTTGGGATTTGTTGCCATGGACCGAATCGGTGGCATAGCCTGCTTTGCTTAACGTCTTCATCAGACGCTCAGAGCCGTGTTTGGTTCGGGCGAAGACGATGGCCGCATCGTCGCGGTGTTCTGCGAGTTTCTCAATCAAAAAATCGGTCTTCGCAGCCCCGGCCACGAAATGCACCTCTTGGGTGATCTTGTCAGCCACCTCGCCTGGGCGGGAGACCGCCACGCGCTCGGGATTTTTCAAATAGGTCGCGGCCAGTTCGTTCATATGTTTCGGCATGGTGGCAGAGAACAACATGGTTTGGCGCTCGGCCGCCAGCAAAGGCGCGATTTGGCGCAACGCATGGATAAAGCCAAGATCCAGCATTTGATCGGCCTCATCCAAGATCAAAAATTGTGTCTCGGACAGATCAACGGCCTTGCGCTCGATCAGGTCAATGAGACGGCCAGGGGTGGCAATCAACAAATCGGTGCCACGGGCCAGCCGGTTTACCTGCGCGCTGATAGACATGCCGCCAACGACCAGGCCAACTTTGATATGCGTCCCTTGCGAATAGGCGGTGAGATTGTCTTTAATTTGCCCAGCCAATTCCCGCGTGGGCGCTAAGATCAAGCCGCGCACGGTTTTTGGGGCAGGTTTTTTGCCAACTTTCAGCAGATGGTTCATGATCGGCAACCCAAAGGCGGCGGTCTTTCCGGTTCCAGTTTGGGCCAGCCCCATCACGTCACGCCCGGCGAGGGCATGGGGGATGGCTTGGATTTGAATCGGAGTTGGATCAACAATGCCTTGTTCTTTGAGTTGTTCCACAAGGCGGGGCATCAGGCCCAGTTCTTCAAACGTCATAATTTATCCCTTGCGCCAGAGGGCGCAGTTGTAGCGGATCACTTCGATCATTTGGGCGGGATTGCCCTTTGACTGTAACACGCACCCCTAAGGACAGCCCCTAGGGTCGGTCAGGTCAAAGTGCTGCAGGTGCAGTCATAATTGCCAACCGGACAGGGCCGCAGCTAGGCGCTCATGGGGCGGAAGTCAATCCCGCCGGTGAATGTGATCATCTACGCAGGGCAAGCCCTAGCTTTCTGAGCCCTTGGCTGGCGCTTGGACCGGCTGAAGAAATGTCATCGTTGTGCCGCCAAATTTCCGGCTGTCACGCAGGACAAATCCTTTGGGTGTCATGGCGCTGGCTTCCTCAAATATGATCCATGCATCGCTGGCGATCCAGCCCTGTGCCCAGGCGCTGTGCAAGGCCTGATGGCCTAGGGATTTGCCATAGGGGGGGTCTAAAAATACCAAATCGCAGGGGGCCCCAGGCGGCAATTTTGTGGCATCTTGGGCGATGAGATGACAGCGATCTTGGGCGCGCATCCGGGCAATATTCTCGCCGATCAGCTTTTGTCCAACACGGCCATTCTCCACAAAGGTGACATGCTGGGCACCGCGCGATAAAGCCTCCAAACCGAGCGCGCCGGTCCCTGCAAAGAGATCCAGGACTTTGATGTCTTGGAAATCGATCCAATTGCGTAAGACATTAAACAGAGTCTCGCGTACACGGTCCGTGGTCGGGCGCAGATGCGCAGCAGGATCGCCCGCACCAATCTCAGCCAAGCGCAAACCGCGGTTTTGACCGGCAATGATCCTCATCCGCGCAGCAGGGCTTTGAGGTCACTGCCCGGATCTGCGGCCAGGGCGGGATCCACGGTTTTGCCCGCTTCAATTAGGCGTTTGGCCACCATATAGGCACGCGGATCATTCATCGCATCAACCGCCAACAGCTGCCCGGCTTTATAATACCAATGCGAGCGTCCCGCGTCTCCTGGTCTTGCGACAACAGTGTCAAAGCCCTGATTGAGCCCGGCGATTTGCAATTTTACGTCATATTGATCGGACCAAAACCACGGGGTGGCCTGATATTCTTTTTCCGCGCCAAGCATATTTTCCGCCACCACCTCGGCTTGATCAATGGCATTGGGCACGCTTTCCAGACGGATGCGCGCGCCTTTATATGGGAAACTCGCACAATCGCCTGCGGCCCAGATTTTTGCCTCGGATGTTTGGCCCAAGGCATTGGTTTCAATGCCGTTATTGAGCGTGAGGCCAGCCGCTTGCGCCAGCTCTGTATTGGGTTGGATGCCGACGCCAACCAGCGCAAAGTCAATATCTAAGGTCGCGCCATTGCTTAAGATCGCGCCGTTGACATGATCCGTCCCAGTCAAACGGCTCAATCCAACCCCTTCCAGCAGGGTCACCCCGTGGCTTTGATGCAGATCGCGGAAATAATCTGAGGTCTCCTTGCAGGCGACCCGCTGCAAAATGCGTTCTGCCATTTCAACCAATGTGACCTTCAGACCGCGTTTTGCCGCCACGGCGGCGGCTTCGAGGCCAATATAGCCTCCGCCGATAATCAACACATGGCCGCCGCGCTCAAAGGCCGGACGCATGGCATCGACATCTGCCAGCCCGCGCATCGCAAAGACATTCTTTAATCTGCCGCCAATGGTCTCGGGCAGCAGGCGCGGGGTGGAGCCGGTGGTCAGAGCCAGCTGATCATAGGCCAATGTCTCCTCGCCCAAGGAAACCACCCCCGCGATCGGATCAATAGCGGTGACTTGCGTGCCGAGACGCAGCTCAATATTCTGATTGCGGTAAAGCTCTTCGGGTCGCAAATAGAGGCGCTCCAGAGCCATCTCGCCCAAAAGATAGGTTTTCGACAGGGGCGGGCGTTGATAGGGCGCAAAGGGTTCCTCGCCGATCAAAGTGACCGCGCCCTGATAGCCTAAGCTTCGCAATTTAATCGCGAGTGAGGAGCCGGCTTGGCCTGCTCCAATAATAACAATTCCCGACATTGCGCGCGACCTCTGGTAAGTTGTTCCAAGTCTTCTATAACCAAGGTCTCATGATTTTCAACCAACGAAGGAATACCTAAATGGCAATATTGCAAGGCGACAAACTGCCCGATGCAGTGCTGCGGCGGATGGGAGATAATGGGCCCGAAGAGATCACCATTGAGACATTGACCTCCGGCCGAAAAATCGTCTTGTTCGGCCTGCCTGGCGCCTTCACACCAACCTGCTCATCAGCGCATGTTCCATCTTTTATTCGCACAAAAGATGCCTTCTTTGAAAAGGGCATCGAAGAGATCATCTGCGTGGCCGTCAATGATGTGCATATCATGCGCCAATGGGGCGATGTCACCGGGGCCACGGCGGCGGGCTTGAGCATGTGGGCAGATCCGGCCAGCGAATTTACCACGGCCATCGGCATGAATTTTGACGTGGAAGCGCTCGGGTTTTACGGTCGCTCGTCGCGTTATGCGATGATCGTGGAAAACGGTGTCGTGACACAGCTCAATCAGGAAACCAAACGTGGGGTGTGTGATATTTCAGGCGGCGAGACTTTGTTGGAAAGCCTCGGCTAGATCCGCCGAAGAAAGACCTCTGCACAACGTCATTTCAACATGAAATGCGGGCTGCACCTGCCTGGGCGGGCAGGCGCAGCCCGGTGTTGCCACCGGGCAAAGTGTTCTGGCTTGGCGCTTGGGTTATGCAGAGGTCTTCAGGAGGCAAAATCAACTGGCCGCGGCATCCATGTGCTGGGCCAGCTTGACGTCTAATTGCGATAGGCCGCCGCAATCATGGGTGGTCAAAATCACCGTGACGCGATTGTAGGTATTGGACCATTCGGGATGGTGATCCAATTTTTCGGCCCAAAGTGCCATTTCACTCATCCATCCCCATGCTGAGCGGAAGGATTTGAATTTAAAATTTTTGCGCAGCGCGTCACGCCCCTCGACCATCTCCCAGCCGGAGGCGAAAAGAGCGGTCAGCGCGCTGCGGTCTTTGAGGGCTTGGGTCATTGTTGTTCCTCCAGGGTTACGGTTTTGAACGGCCCATAGCTTGTGAGCACATTGATTTCATCCTCCACCGCGTCGCGTTCGGCTTCGAGATAGCGGGCGACGGCTTGGGAAAAACCTGCATCGCCAAACCAATGCAACGAATGGGTGGCCACGGGCAGATAGCCTCTGGCCAATTTATGCGCGCCCTGTGCGCCGGCTTCGACCCGCTGCAATCCTCGGGCGATGGCAAAATCTATGGCCTGATAATAGCACAGCTCAAAATGCAGGCAGGGAAACTCTTGGGTGCAGCCCCAATAGCGGCCAAAAAGCGTGTCCTGACCAATAAAATTCAAAGCGCCCGCGACATAGCGGTCCCCGCGTTTGGCCATCACCAACAGAATATCGTGGCGCAGATGCGCATGGGCCTCTTCAAAAAACTGTCGGGTGAGATAGGGCGTGCCCCATTTCCGCGCGCCGGTGTCTTGGTAAAAGATCCAAAACGCATCCCAATGATGTGGCTCGATCTCATCGCCGGTCAGCACTTCGATTTGCCCGCCAAAATTCTGTGCTTGGGCGCGCTCTTTGCGGATGTTTTTGCGTTTGCGACTGCTGAGCTCCGCCAAAAAATCGTCAAAATTTTCGTAGCCTTTATTGATCCAGTGAAATTGCTGTGAGCGGCGGGGCATAAGGCCCATCTGCGCACCCGCCTCGGCCTCCTCCTGGGTGCAAAACGTGATATGCAGTGAGGAGAGTTCATTTTCCGCGGCCAGCTGCACCGCGGCTTGCACCAAGGCCGATTGCGCGATCTCTTGATGCTCAGGCCGCACCAACAGCCTGCGCCCCGTGGCTGGGGTATGGGGCACGGCCATCTGCAATTTTGGATAATAATGGCCGCCAGAATTTTCATAGGCTTGGGCAAAATTATGGTCAAAAATATATTCGCCCTGGCTGTGAGATTTGCCATAGAGTGGCGCCACGCCGATGGTGGCATCGCCCAGTTTGGCTTGCAGGTAATGCGGTGTCCAGCCGGTGCCTGATCCCACCGACCTGCTGTCTTCCAGCGCTTTCAAAAAGCGGTGAGTGGTGAACGGGTCAAATGGGGGCCGGCCCAGGGCCTCTGGGCAGGCGCAGCGGTCCCATTCGGTCTCAGATATTTGAGACAGGCTGGTGAGCACATTGGTCTCAATTTGCGTCTCTTGGCTCACGGCTGTCTCGATTTATTTGTTCCTTTCAAGATGCGTCATGTGCGCGAAAGGTCAAGGCAGATAACCCTCAAAAGTGATATTGTTGGCGATGTGGCGCGCGCGGCGCTCTTCATCTGGGGACCTGACGGTCCAGCAGAGAACGGGAACGCCCTGAGCTTTCAAGGCACTTACGGGGGGATCTTCCAATTGGTCTTGATTGTGAGAAATAAACCCCGCGCCCGCGGTGCCAAAATCTGAAATCTGAGCGAGATCTTCGCGCCTCTCGGGGCTGAGGGTTGGCCAATCGTCTGGCTCAAAGCGATCTGTGACCAATCCCAATGGGATATCTGCGCGGATTTTGCCAAAGGCAACAACCGAATGCGGGTTGAATGACATCACCGCCACCTCACCGGGATAGTCATACAGAGCCTCTGCCACCGCCGCTTCAAGCGCGCCAACATCCTGTCCCATATTGCCATCTTGATCTTTGATTTCAATTAACAGCGGGACGCGGCCTGCGATCAAGTCCAAGACCTGTTTGAGATCTGCAATCTTGTCCTGCCCGCCGCTGAGAGTGATGCCCGATAGATCTGCGGCACGCCGTTGCGCAATGGGACCGGTTTGATCGGTGAGGCGGCCAAGGTGATAATCATGAAACACCATCGCCGCCCCGTCCAGGCTCATTTGCACGTCCAGCTCAATCCCGTATCCCGCCGCTATGGCTGCGCGAAATGCCGCGAGGGAATTTTCTGGCCGCCCGTCGGATGCATCATGCAAGCCGCGATGTGCAATAGGGTGGGTCAAAAAACGGGCGGGGAGGGCTGTCATGCGATTTGAAAAACACCTTCAATCTCAACCGCGACACCCAATGGCAAAGAGGGGGCGGAGACCGCTGCGCGGGCATGCTGGCCAGCATCGCCAAGGGCTTCGACCAAGAAGTCTGAAGCGCCGTTGATGACCTTTGGCTGCTCTGTGTAATCTTGCGTGGAATTCACGAAACCGGACAGTTTGACCACCCGGACCAGCCTGTCGAGATCACCGCCGCAGGCGGCTTTGACCTGTGCCAAAAGAGAGATGGCACAGGTGCGCGCGGCGACGGCGCCCTCTTCGGTGGTCATCGTGTCTCCCAGCTTGCCGGTGATGAAGCCATTGGCGTCTTGGCTGATTTGACCAGAGACAAAGACCAAATCGCCCACCTGCACAAAGGGCACATAATTGGCCGCAGGTGCCGGAGCATCGGCCAGGGTCACGCCCAATTCTGCCAGGCGGGTTTCAAATTTTCCGGTCATATCGTCACTCCTTTGAACTGTACGGCTCCAGCGATAGGCGGAAACATGCAGTGAGAAAAGCGAAAATTAATATTCGCGCAGCGCTTGCGCAAAATAGTTGCGGATGGGTTCCAGCAGATAGTCCAAGGGGCGGCGGTTTTGCTTGCGGATGAACACCTGTGCCGGCACGCCCGGGCGCAGCAGGGGCGTGTCGCCCTTAGTGGCGGTGTTTTCGCTGAGGCTTAAAGCAATCTCGACCACATAATAGGGTGGGCTGTCTGGCCGGCTTTGGAAGGTATCTGCCGAAATTCTGTGGAGCTTGCCCTGTAGGTCTTGCGCCGCCCCTTTGTGCAGCAGTTTAATGATGCTGGCCTGCCCCACAAAAAGATGATTGATCTCTTCGGGTGCAATTTTGGCGGTGATAACGAACGGCTGATCATTGGGCACAAGATGTAAGATCGGTTTGGCCGGCTGTATGACCGCCTGCGGGCCGGAAATGCTCAACCCATGGACAACCCGCTGATCGGCGCGGTGAGGGTGAGATCCCGCAGCTCTTGTTCCAGGCGGCGACGATCTGCGCGCAGCCGGAGCTCTTGCGGGTGCAGGTCGCGTAGGGCTGTGATGGCCGCCTTATGATCGGCAGCGGCTTGTTGCAACCGGTCGATTTCAATTTCGTGAAGCTGCGTTTGTGCTTCCGCTTGCTTGGCGCGCAGTTGCGCGATCCTGCCGAGCAGAGCCGCCTCTTGCTGTTGAAGCGCCGAGAGCTGCGCGCGGTCAGAAAGCCCTTTCGCACGCAAAGCCAGTTGCGTCTCCAGCTCTTCACCCAGCAGCGCAAGCTGCCGCTCTGCGGCCTGGGCTTGGGCGCTCAGACCCTCAATTTGCAGGATCATCTGCTCTGTTTGATTTTGTCGTTTTTTATCAGTTTGACGGCGATAGGCGAGATAGGTTTCGAAGAGTTGCTGCTGACCTTGCACCATACGTGCAACATCTGGATCCTCTGCCGCTCTGCTCTGCAATGCCGGATCAAATTCGATGGACAGGCGATCATCGCGTTCGGCCAGCAAACGTGCGCGTCGCGCCATGATTTCGGATAAATGCCCCTCCGTGAGATCGAGTTGCACGGTTTGGGCGTGGCCGTCCAATTGCAACAAAGGCGTGCCCATTTGCACCACGTCGCCCTCTTTGACCCATAGATGGGCCACCTGCCCGCCTGTTGGGTGTTGGATCGGGTGGTTGTGATCCATGAGGGTGACCTGTCCCCAGGCAATCACCGCTCCCGACAGGGTGACTGAGACCGACCAAAGCGCAAAACCACCCATAAAACCTATGGCACATAGGCCGCCTATGGCGATATATTTTGTGACACTAAACTCCATATGGCGCCTGCCCAGGGGTTGATAATGCGGAAATATCCGCATGATTCTTCACCATTTTTCGCAAGATGTCTTCCTTGGGGCCAAAGGCTGTGATCTGGCCGCTTTCAATGACCATAAGCGTGTCGCATTCTTGAATGGCCGCAGGGCGATGAGCGATGATGAGCACCGTATTGCCTTTGCGTTTGAAGCGCCGCACCGCAGCGTTGAGCGCGGCGACGCCCTCATTGTCCAAATTGGAATTGGGCTCGTCCAAAACCAAAAGGACCGGATCGCCAAACAGGGCACGCGCCAGGCCAATGCGCTGTGCTTGGCCACCAGAAAGTTGGCGCACATTCGTGTCAAATCCCTGAGGCAATTGGGTGATCATTTCAAAGGCGCCCGCATTGCGGGCCGCTGCGAAGAGCAGGTCTTGCGGCGCGCCAGTCTGATATCTGGTGATATTTTCGGCCACAGTGCCGGGCAATAGCTGCATTTTTTGCGGCAAGTATCCAATGTATTGTCCCAGGTTGTCGGCGTCATAGGCAGCGAGGGCTGTTCCACCCAATTGCACGGTCCCATTGGCCAGCGGCAGCACACCCATGGCGGCCAGGGCCAGGGTGGATTTGCCCGATCCCGCGGCGCCGATGATGCCGCAGGCACTGCCGGCTTGAAGGGAAAAGGAGGCCAGTTTTAAGGTGGCAATTTGTCCACCCGGCGGCACGATGGTGGCTTTTTGCATGCTGAGATGTGCCGCAGGGCGCGGCAAGGTGATAGGAGCGGGGCGGGCGGGTATCTGGCGGAGCGTGTCGCACAACCGTGCCCATCCCAGAAGCGCACGTTGCGGCACGACCCAAGAGCCGATCAAGACCTCAAGAGGGCTGAGGAGGCGGCCAAAGAGAATAGAGGTGGCGATCATGCCGCCCGCGCTCAACTGATTTTGCAGGACCAGCCAAGCCCCTAGTCCGAGCATGGCCTATTGCAGTGCCATGCGTAGGGTTTTGATCATGGTCGTAAATAATCCAGCAATATCGCTGGCACGAAGCTGCGAGACTTGCGCGGCCCATTGGAGTTGATGCTGCCGGGTGAGGGTGGAGCTCTGCATGCCCAGGGCGCGAATGAGCATTGCGCGGTTCAAATATTGCTGTGTCTGCACCTCCAGCTCTTCGGCGTGACGCATCGCGGCGGCAAAGGCCGATCGGCTGGCCCATTGATTTCCCAGCGACAGGCCAATGAGAGCCATCCCGCTGGCAAGGGTCATTGCGCCGAGCAAGGGATGAAACAGATAAATGCCGACAAAGAAAATCGGGATCCACGGCAGATCGTAGAGCGCAAGCAGGGCGGGTGACGCGATGAATTTTTCAATAGATGTGAGATCTTTCAGTGCGGCTTGCGGCTCTTTGCAGGCTCCGGATTGGGCGCTCTGCAAGGCACTCCAGAACACCCGCTGATCAAGCTGAGTCAAGAATCGCGCGGCTATTCGGGCCGTGATGCGGGCACGCGTATGGTCTAAGACGCCCATGACGCCATAGGCAAGTAAGGCCATCAGTGACAAGGCCACGAGTGTTTGCACGGCGCCCGAGGGGAGAACGCGGTCATAGATGTGCAACATGTAAAGCGGGCCGGTCAGCAATAAGAGATTGACGAGAAAACTAAAAATGCCCACGATCAAGAAAAGATGTAGGAAGCTTGCACGAACCTGTGCCAAGTCACATCTCTCATATTGATATTTCTCTGTCATGCCCTAAACCCTGTGATAAGTCGGCGCGATCGGCTGTAACCGGTTTGCCACAACTTATAAGGTCCGCATGCTTAACGTTTGCCCAATAGAGCACGAGAAACTATTAAGAAGCTCTAAATAAAAGGTGAGTCCATGATCGAACGATTGTCAATTTTTGCGGTCGCATCTCTCGTGATGGTTGTTTCTGCCTGCAGCCCCCGTCAGGGTGCCGTGGCAGATGATCCGTTTGAGCGGGTGAATCGTGGCACCCATGCGTTTAACAAGGGCTTGGACCGCACGATCCTGTCGCCGCTGTCCAAGACCTATACGGATGTCGTTCCCGATCCTGTGGAAAACAGTGTGTCAAATTTCGCGAGCAACCTGAGTTTGCCGGGGAAGGTTGTCAACAACCTGTTGCAACTGGATCTATCCTCTGCCACCCGCAATTCGGCAAGGTTTGTGCTCAACAGCACTGTCGGCCTGGCCGGTCTGTTCGATCCTTCCAAAAAAATTGGGCTGGTGGAAAAAGACACGGATTTTGGCGAAACCCTACAAGGATGGGGCGTGGCCGAAGGGGTGTATTTGGAACTGCCTGTTTTCGGACCGTCAAACCTGCGCGACGGGTTGGCGCTCTTTGTCGATATGCTTCTTTTGGATCCGGCCGGTCAAATTCTAAAGCCGCCCGTTTCAGAGTACCGCACCGCGTCTAACATGGGTGCGATTTTACAAAAAAGACAAATTTATGGCGCCCAGATTGACGACGTTCTCTATGGGAGCGCCGACAGTTACGCCCAATCGCGGCTGGTTTATCTCCAAAGCCGTCGTTTTGAATTGAAAGACATTGCCAACGATGCCTATATCGACCCCTATGCCGAATTTGAATAAAACAATTATTGCCCGCCGGACCGTTTTAACGGGACTTGCGTCCTGCCTCGTGGCGGGCCCTGTCTTCGCTTTGGACAAGCGCACAGCGACCCTTTTGGTGGACCAACTGGTGGGGGAGATCAATGCCGCGATCGACTCGGGCATGTCTGAAACCAAGTTGATCGGCCGGTTTGAAGGCATTTTCGCCGAGTATGCCGATGTGAACATCATTGCCCGTTCAGCGCTTGGCCCCGCGGCCCGCACGGCCACACCTGCGGAGTTGGAGGCCTATGTCGCGGCGTTTCGCGGATATATTGCTCGAAAATATGGCAAGAGGTTCCATGAATTTGTCGGTGGCAAAATCGTGGTGACCGGGACCAGTGATCGGGGCAAATTCTATGAGGTGATGGCCGTGACCGAGTTGCGCGGTTCTGCGCTCTTTGAAGTCGCCTTCCGAGTGTCCGACCGTTCGGGGCAGAATTTGTTTTTCGATATTATTATTGAAGGTATCAGCCTGTTATCCTCCGAGCGCGTAGAGATCGGTGCTCTGCTCGATGCGCGCAACGGCGATATTGCGAAATTGACCCGAGATTTGGCGCGCCTGGGCTAAACTGTCCCGCGTCCAAGGCCCGTTTGCGGCCTAGTTTTGCCTTGAGAAAAGTCCGAAAAGAAGCTGCGTGAGGGATTTTGCTTCAGGCTTTTCTGAAGAACCGTCGATCGGTGAGCGCCCAGCGTCCGGCGGGATGCGATCGCGCAACATGGGCAGGGGCCCAGGTCTGGCTTGTTCTATTATGGCCAGCATGGTTTCGCGCCAAATATCAGCCGGGATACTGCCGCCAGTCACGCCTTTGAGCGGTCGGTTGTCATCATAGCCCATCCACACGCCAATGACGAAATCCGAGGTGAACCCGATAAACCAAGCATCCCGCGCCGCCTGGGTCGTACCGGTTTTGCCCGCAATTTCAATGCCGTCAACCTGTGCGCGCTGTCCGGTGCCGGTTTGGATGACCTCATGCATCATATAGGTGAGTTCCTCGGCGGTTTGGGTGCGGATGACCCGTTCGCCAATGCCACCTGTGCGGCCCGCCAGGGGCTCACTTTCTCCCAAGAGCCTTAGTGACGTGATGCCATAGGGTTGAACTGATGTGCCGCCGTTGAGGATGCCCGCATAGGCGCCGGTCATTTCGATCAGGGTGCTTTCAGAGCTGCCAAGGGCCAGTGCAGGGCCATCTGCCAACGCATCTTGCAAACCGAAATCCCAGGCAATCTTGCGAACGATATCGCGGCCAATGTGTTCGGAAATCTTCACGGCTGGAATATTGAGCGATTGGGCCAAGGCCTCGGTATAACTCACCTCTCCGGCGAAACTATTGTTGTAGTTGGATGGGCTCCAAGCCCCCGACCCGGGGATATTGAGGGTGATCGGCTCATCGCGGATGCGATCAAAGGGCGTATGGCCAAGCTCAAGCGCTGCGGCATAGACGAATGGTTTGAAGGCCGATCCGGTTTGTCGCCGCGCCTGGGTGGCGCGGTTGAACGCCCCGGTCGTGCGCGTGTCGCGCCCGCCGATCATGGCCCGAACGGCGCCCTCTTTGGTCATCACCACAACAGCGACTTCTGCCTGTGAGGTCTTTGAAACTTTGTCATCGAACACCCGGCGCACGGCCTGCTCGGTTGCGAGTTGAATGGTTCGATCCAATGTGGTTTGGATCAGCACATCTTCAGTGGTGTTGCGGGTGAAATACCTTGGACCTGTCGTCATGATCCAATCTGCAAAATATCCTCCCGCGCGGGCGGTGGCCGCAGGGCTGAGGGTTGCGGGATTGGCCATTGCGAAGCTGGCCTCGGCCGAAGAGAGATAATTTTCCCGCTGCATGAGGCCAAGGACCACTTCCCCACGGGCTTGAGCGCCGGTCAGGTTATGGGTCGGCGCCAGTCGGGATGGGGCCTTGAGCAATCCGGCCAACATGGCCGCCTCCGCTGCATTCACCTGATTGGCAGATTTTCCGAAATACCTTTGAGCTGCGGCCTCAAAGCCGCGTGCCCCGGCGCCCAATGAGACGCGATTGAGGTAGATTGTTAGGATCTCATCTTTGGAGTACCGCAGCTCCATCGCAAATGCGAAGCTTGCCTCTTTGATTTTGCGCCAGAGCGTGGTGCGGCGGCATTGCCGTTCATATTCACGCTCAGAGGGCCATTCCTCCGTGTCGAAACTAACGCCCAGGCAAAGCAGCTTTGCGGTTTGTTGGGTGATGGTTGAGCCGCCATGACCGGACAAAGGCCCCCGCCCTTCACTCAGGTTGATCCGCATGGCAGAGGCCATGCCACGGGGGCTGATGCCAAAATGGCGATAAAAGCGCCGATCTTCTGTGGCTACGACCGCGGCTTTCAAAAATGGTGAGATCGTTTGCGCGGTGATCATGCCGCCAAATTGATCGCCGCGCCATGCGAAGACAGCGCCATTGCGGTCCATAAGCGTGACCGACCCGGCGGCGCGCCCGTCGACCAGCGCATTGGCTTCGGGCAGGGTTGACGCGAAATAGGCCACGCCCAAGCTGAACAGCAAACACACCACCAACCCAAGCCGCCAGATGAGCGCCCAGAGCATACGAAAGGGCAGCAGAAAGGCGCGCCAAAGCAGGAGGCGGAGCTGTCCAAACCATCCCTTTGAGGGAGGCTTTTGCCGGGGTTGCCCCGGTCTTGGATTTTGGGCGGGCGGCGGTCCTCTGCGATCTGCAACGAGGGGCTTGCCTGGCCCTGAATGTTTCTTTGCCATATGCCTGTTCGGTATTTGCTCTTTTGACGCAGTTTACTGCGCTGGAATGACTTTGTTGAGCCCAGTTTGACACGTTCCGCGATCATTGACCATCGTCGGTTGTCTTGGCTCTAAATGAGGCTTGGTCACGCGGATGTCTGGCGGGAGTATTCCCGCCAAAACTGCGCCATTTACCGACGTTTACTTGAGCGCCGTGGCCAAAGCCTGTGCTAAAATCGGTACGGTATGCGCGTTGAGCCCGGCAATATTGATCCGGCTGTCACCGACCATATACACGCCATTCTGTGCACGCATGGTTTCGACCACATCAGGAGAAACCCCCAGGCGCGAGAACATACCGCGATGTTTTGCGATGAAATCGAAACGGTCAGAATTTGTCCTTTGGCGCAGCTCATCGGCCAGCTGTTGACGCAGATTGAGCATGCTCAGGCGCGTGTCCTCCAGCTCGCTGGCCCAGGTGCTGCGCAGCCCGGGATCGGCCAAAATCATCGTCACCAGCCGCGCGCCATGGTCGGGTGGAAAGGAGAAGTTTTGCCGGTTCAAAAAGGCCATATTGCCCTGGGTTAACGCCTGAAGGGAGGCGCTTGGGGAGATGGCCATCAAAATCCCAGTGCGCTCACGGTAGATTCCAAAATTCTTTGAGCAGCTGGCGGCAATCAAGCATTCGGGCAATTGGCTGGCAATTTTGCGGGTGAAGCGCGCATCCTCTTCGAGCCCGTCGCCAAAGCCTTGATAGGCGATGTCAACGAATGGAATTGCGCCATTGGCCGCAAGAGCTGCGATGATCTGATCTTCTTGCTCGTCGCTCAGGTTTGCGCCGGTTGGATTGTGGCAGCACCCATGCAGCAGGACGATATCACCGGCGGGAATGGCTTTGATATCCGCCAACATGGCGTCAAAATCCACATCCCCCGTTTGAGAGTCAAAATAGCGATATTCTGCCAGGGGCATGCCAAGATATTTGACGATGGAAGGGTGGTTGGGCCAAGTCGGATTGGACAGCCAGACCGTCGCCCCCGGAGCTGCGATTTTCACCAGCTCGAGAGCTTGGCGCACCGCTCCCGTGCCGCCGGGCGTGGCGACGGCCGAGAGGCGATCTTCGGCCACTGCTCCACCCAGCACCAGATCTATCATCGCTGCGGAAAATGCAGGATCCCCGGCCAGACCGACATAGGCTTTGGTCTCTTGGGTTTTCCACAAGAGCTCTTCGGCGGATTTGATCGCGCGCATCACGGGGGTTGCGCCTGTGGCGTCCTTATAAACCCCCACACCAAGATCGATCTTGGCCTCCCTCGGATCGGCACGATAAGCGGCCATGAGGGCCAAGATTTTGTCTTGCGGTTGGGCGGTTAGGTTGCTGAGCATCAGCTATCTCCAGTGGCGACATTGAGGGTTGGGAACTGGCCCCATTCGGTCCAACTTCCGTCATAAAGCGCGTGATCGGTCTTGCCGATGCGTTCGAGAGCCAGCGATAGCACGGCAGCAGTGACACCAGATCCGCAGGTTGTGATTGCAGGCTTTGACAAATCGACGCCAGCCTTGCGAAACTCTTCGCTCAGCTCGGCTGTGGTTTTCATCGTATGATCGCCGTTGAGCACTTGGGTGAAGGGTAGATTTTTTGAGCCGGGAATATGGCCAGCCCGCAGGCCTGGGCGCGGCTCGGGCGCATCCCCGCGAAAGCGTGCGGCGGCGCGGGCGTCAATGATCTCATGATCCCGCAATTTGGCGGCATGGGCGACCTGTGTGACGTCGCGCACCATATGGGCGCGCGGTTGCACGGTCATGTGGCGATCACGAATGATCGGGGCGCCTGTGTCCAGCGGATTGCCATCTGCAATCCATTTCGGCAGGCCGCCATCCAGCACGGCAATTGAGTCATGTCCCATCAAGCGAAAGAGCCACCAGACCCGCGCGGCGGAAAACAGGCCCCTAGAATCATAGACCACAATTTGATGCCCATCTCCAACGCCCAAGGCGCGCACGCGCGACAGGAATTTTTCAACCGGTGGCACCATATGCGGCAGGCTGGAGCGGTGATCGGAAATATCATCGATATCAAAAAACCGCGCGCCCGGAATATGGCCGGTTTCAAATTCAGCGAAAGCGTTGCGGTCTTCATTTGGCAAATGCCAACTGGCATCCAGAACGCGCAGGTCGGGATGTTTCAAATTGTTCTTGAGCCATTGTGTCGAGACAAGTGTCTTAGGATCGTCTTGTGCCATACAGCGCCCCCCTTGGGATGGCTTTGGATTTAACGGCAGCAGAGTAACAAAACAAGAGGGGCAAGGCCTATAGTTTGCAGCCGCGGCGCTTTAGCCGCCTTGCTTCAAGAGACGTTGTTTTTGCCGGCCCCAGTCGCGTTTGGCCTCTGAGGCGCGTTTGTCATGATTCTTTTTGCCCTTGGCGATGCCCAATTTGATTTTCACCCTGCCCACATGGTTGAAATACATCACCAATGGCACGAGCGTCATGCCTTCGCGTTGCGTGGCATTCCAAAGCCGCGACAGCTCGCGTTTTGAAACCAGTAATTTGCGACGACGCTTTTCCAGATGACCCCAAGTCTGCGCTTGCTCGTAGGGGGCAATATAGGAGTTCACCAACCACAGCTCCCCCTCTTCAACCGCCGCATAGCTTTCAGCGATGTTGCCAGATTTCTCCCGCAGAGACTTCACCTCAGACCCCATGAGCATGACGCCGCATTCGATATCGTTTTCAATCGCATAGTCATAGCGCGCGCGGCGGTATTCAGCGATGATTCGATAATTGGGATCTGATTTCGTTTGGGCCATGATGCCGCCTATATAGGTGGGGCAGATCGGCTTGCCAATGGGCAGGCCGCGTAATGCGCAAGCAGACGCCCCAAACCAGGTTAATGGCTTGGGGCAGTGGGTTTAGGTAATCAATCCAGCATGGCGCAGGGCGGCGTCCATGGCGGATTTGGCGGTATCGCTCAAACCAACCAAGGGTGAGCGCACCTCTTGGGTGCACAGCCCCAGCTTGGACAGACCGTATTTGGCGCTGACCAGACCGGGTTCTTGGAATGTGGCGAGGTGCAGCGGCATCAACTTATCGGTAATTTTGAGCGCGGTGGCATAATCGCCAGCCAAAGTGGCCTCTTGCATTTGTGCGCAAAGCGCCGGGGCCATATTGGCCGTCACTGAGATACACCCGATGCCGCCATGGGCGTTGAACCCCAGAGCCGTTGCATCTTCACCAGAGAGTTGAACAAAATCTTCACCGCAGGTAAGGCGCTGTTTTGGAACACGAGACAGATCGCCCGTGGCATCTTTGACGCCAATGATATGTTTGTGAGCGGCCAGCTCACCCATGGTTTCCACACTCATATCCACCGCGGAGCGGCCGGGGATATTGTAGATGATGATATCCATGCCGCAGTCGGCCGCGGCTAGAAAATGTGCCTTCAATCCGGCCTGCGTGGGTTTGTTGTAATAGGGCGTCACCACCAAAGCGGCGGTCGCGCCGGCCTCTTTGGCCGCTCTGACCAGGCGCACGGTTTCGGCCGTATTGTTGGAGCCTGCACCGGCAATCACGGGAACCCGTCCGGCCGCTTGTGCAACCACAACTTCCACAACCATGTCATGTTCTTCATGGGTCAAGGTCGGGCTTTCACCGGTTGTGCCGACGGGCACCAACCCATGGCTGCCTTGGTCAATATGCCAATCGACCAGCTTCTTGAGCGCATCGACATCCACTTTGCCGTTTGCAAACGGCGTGACAAGTGCAGGCAGAGATCCTGTAATCATAGCGCTTCCTTTCATCTGGGGCATGAGTGCCCGGGCAGTCGTCGGCGGACACTAGCTTGCCGCATCGGATTTGCCAAGATTTGCGATTGAAAGTTTTTGCCCCAGAGCGCAAGTTGGCAGACATGCGTGTTCTCCTTTATCTTGTGGTCTCTTTGTGTTTTGCAACCTCCGCCCCAGCACAGGACGCGGATGCTCTGGCCTCTCTGCGCGCCGCCTATGCCGCGCAAGCAAAGGGCAACTGGGACGCGGCGCTCAATCTCGCGGCGCCAGCGGGGCAGGTGGCGGTCGACCTCATTCAATGGGATCGTCTGCGCGCGGGACGGGGTCAATTTTCCGAAGCCATTGCCTTCTTAAAGCGCCGCCCTGATTGGCCCGGTTTGCCCTATTTGCGCCAGTGCGCTGAGGCGACCATTGAGGCCGATGCCGCGCCGAACGATGTGATTGCCTTTTTCGCAGACACTCCGCCGAAGACTGCGAAGGGCGCCTTGCGACTGGCGCAGGCGCTGAATGAAACGGGACAGGTGGCGGGTGCAATTACAGCGGCCCAATGGGGCTGGAGCAGTTTCAACATGCTGACGAGCCTCGAGGATGAATATATCGAGGCCTTTGGGAAGCATTTGCAAACCCTGCATGCCGCGCGCTTAGACCTTTTGCTCTGGCAGGGCGATTTGGCCAGTGCGGAACGACTGCTGGGGCGTGTCAGCGCTGGGCAGGCGCATTTGGCCCGGGCCCGCATTGCGCTGCAAAAGAAGGAAAACGGCGTCACACGCCTTCTGGCCGATGTGCCCAAAACCCTGAAATCCGATCCCGGTTTGGCCTATGACCGGTTTCAATGGCGGCTCGCGCGCGGTCAAAGAGAGGGCGCCATTGAGCTGATGCTGCAAAGATCCTCTTCTGCCCTGGCTTTGGGGCGGCCTGAGAAATGGGCCGACCAGCGCATGTCGCTTGCGCGGGATTTCCTGTGGGATGGGGAGTATGCAAAGGCCTATGAGCTGGCTGCAAATCACCATTTGGCGCCAGGAGATGATTACGCGGCCTTGGAGTGGCTGGCGGGCTTTATTGCCTTGCGAAAATTGAAGCGCCCCGAGACAGCTTTGGTGCATTTCAAGAACCATGGATCGGCTGTCGGCAGCGAGATTTCCTTGGGCCGAACCCATTACTGGCAAGGTCGGGTCTTGAAGGATTTGGGCCAAGCCGACAAGGCGCAGCAGGCTTTCACCCAGGGCGCGCGCTATCAAACCTCATTTTATGGGCTGCTGTCTGCCCAGGAGGCCGGCCTGCCGATGCAGCCCAGTTTGGCTGGACATGAGGTGGAAACAGAATGGCGGCGGGCAGAGTTTGTGAAGTCCAGCGTTTATGAGGCTGGACTTCTATTGTTTCAGGTCGATCGCTCGCGCTTTGGCGTGCGGTTTTTGACCCATTTGGCAGAGAGTCAAAGCCCAAAGGGGCTGGCGCAAATGGGACATATGGCCGAAGAGATGGGCCAGCCCTATCTGGAGCTCATGCTGGGCAAGCGCGCGTCGCGCTATGGCAAGATGATGGAGCGGCATTTCTACCCGCTGAGCTCCCGATTGATGCGGCCCGGCACAATCGCGCCCGAGTTGGCCCTGGCGATCGCCCGCCGGGAAAGTGAATTTTTCCCTGGGGCAATTTCAGGGGTTGGCGCGCTGGGCTTGATGCAGGTCATGCCCAGAACAGCCGAGGAAATGGCCGGCAAGTTGGGGATCGGCTATTCGCGCATCAAGATGCTCAAAGATCCAGATTACAATGCAACAATCGGCATTCGATATCTTGAGGAACTGACAGAAGAATTTGGCAATAGCCCTGTCCATATCGCCGCCGCCTATAATGCCGGCCCCAGCCGTGCCCATGCCTGGACCGCCAAACTCGGAGATCCGCGGTCGCCGGAGGTTGATGTGATCGATTGGATCGAGCAAATTCCATTTAGCGAGACCCGCAACTATGTGATGCGCGTGACCGAAAGCCTGCCCAATTACCGTGCGCGCCTGGCGGGGCAGCCGGTGCCTTTGCAGTTTTTGCAGGAGCTGAAAGGCGCCTATAGCCCAGAGCCGGCCTTCGCCGCCCCGGCTCTTTCTTTGCGCCCGATTGGCCGGTAAGGGCTCCATGCCATAACCGCCCAGGTGCTGTTTTGGCATTGCGCGGCTTAGCTCTTAGCCACCCTTGCGCGCCAGAGGGTGAACAGTCCGGCAGCGACAACCAAAAGGGCGCCGATGGCCACATTCGGACGCACAACCTCACCAAAAACCAAAACGCCGATGGAGGCGCCGAACACCAATTGCAAATAGGTGAAGGGCTGTACCGCGCTGGCCTCCGCCACTTCATAACAGCGAATAAGCAACCAATGCCCCACGGCCCCGGTGCAGCACAGGCAGAGCATCAAGAGCCAGTCGCTCGGGCTCATGTTTTCAAAATGAAACGCGCCAATGACACTCATCAACAGGCATCCCATTACACCGGTCCAAAAGAAACTGGTTGCAGTGCTGTCGAGGCGGGCGACATAGCGGGTGAGCAGGCTGTAAAGCGCGAACATGAAAGCCGCAACAAAGGGAATGATCGCATAGGGGGAGAAGACCCCGAAGCCGGGCTCTAAGATCACCAAGACCCCGCAAAACCCAACGGCAATGGCAAGCCACCGCCGCCAACCGACTGTTTCGCCGAGAATGGGGCCTGAGAGCGCCGCGACAATGAGCGTGTATGCTGAGAAAATCGCGAGGCTTTCAACCATGCCGAGCAGGGTAAAGCCGGTGACCATGACGCAGATTTCTGCGGCCAAAAGCACCCCGCGGAAGGCCTGAAGTACGGGTTGTTTGGTGCGCGCTGCATTGCGCAATCCCCCAGCCTGCTTGGCCGAAACGGTCATGACGAAAGCGGCAAAAAACCAATAGCGCACCATAACAACCATATAGACATTATAGGTCGAGGAGAGGTGCAGGCTCAAACCATCCTGAAGCGAAAAGATCAGGGTTGTCGCCACCATAAGCAGGACCCCAAGCCGCGTGTTGGTGCCGGCACTCATGGTTTAACGCCCCGCGTCATGTGCCTTTTGCGGCCAAAGCCGGGGCAACGGGTGACGTCAAATCCACCCGCTTGCAACCCTCGGCGGACAAAGCCCGCGGCCGTGTAGGTGGCGCAGCTTCCGCCCGTTTTGGTATGCGCGGCCACCTCGGCCATGAGGCTGGCTTCCCAGAGCTCTGGATTTTTGGCAGGCGAAAACCCATCCAGAAACCAAGCATCCGCCTGGCCTGACCATTTGGGCAGGGTGTCGCGGGCGTCACCCAATATCAGCTCAAAGCGCAAGTCCGGCAGGGTGATGCGGCTGCCCCACAAGGGCGCCAATTCCAAGGCGAGCTCTTGCAACGGCGCGAAGGCTTCATGGGCCGTGATCATTTGATCTGGCGACAAGGGGAAGGCTTCAAAGCTTGTGAAGTGCAAAACACCGGCTTGCCCCGAGCGCCGCCAAGCGGCCAGGGCGACCAAAAGGTTCAACCCTGTGCCAAACCCCAATTCGGCGATATGGAATCCATCGCAATAGCGGTCGGGCAGATGGTTGCCTGCGAGAAACACATGCTCCGTTTCCGCCAACCCATCGTCGAGCGAGAAATAAGGGTCATCAAATTTTGTGGAGAAGGGCGTGTCTGCGCGCCATTCTATGCTATGGGGCTGGTGGTTGAGCATGGTCTACCCTAAGTATTTTCACGACCATGCAGAAGGGCGATGATTTTGGCAATTGCTGATGTAACGATTCTTGGGGCCGGTGTCTTTGGCCTGTCGATTGCCTTTTGTGCCGCGCAGCGCGGCGCGCGGGTGCGGGTGATCGATCCCAATGGCGTGGCGCAGGGGGCAAGTGGCGGGCTGGTTGGAGCTTTGGCGCCCCATACGCCGGATCTATGGCTGCCCAAAAAGCAATTCCAGTTGGAAAGCCTTTTGCTCGCGCGTGAGTTTTGGCCGGAGGTGGAGCGGCTATCGGGTTTGCCGACTGGCTATGCCTCGCATGGGCGGTTGCAACCCATCAATGAAGAAAGATTGATTGCGCTGGCGCTGTCACGCATTGGAGATGCTCAGACCAATTGGGGCGATGCGGCGGTTTGGGAGGTCATCTCAGCCAGCCAAGCCGGGCCCTGGGCACCGCCTTCTGCGACGGGACAGTTGGTGCGCGATACGCTTTCGGCCCATATTCACCCGCGTCAGGCCACCAAAGCGCTGGGGCAGGCGGTGTTGGAGCTTGGCGGGGTGATCACAGCCGCCGGCGCGCGCCAAGGCGCGATTGTGGATGCGCGTGGCTGGCGTGGCCTGGTCGAGATGTCACAGGTTTTGGGCACAGAGATCGGCAATGGGGTCAAGGGGCAAGCGGCCTTGCTGGATATGGCCCGCCCCGGCGCGGCGCAGCTCTTCGCAGAGGGGCTGCATGTGGTGCCGCATTTGGATGGCACTGTGGCCATTGGTTCGACCAGTGAGCGGTATTTTAAATCGGTAGATCAGACCGACGGCCAGCTTGATGACTTGATTGCCAAGGCCAAGCGCTTATTTCCAGAGTTGCGCGACGCCCCTGTGATCGAGCGTTGGGCCGGGGTGAGGCCGCGCGCCTTTACCCGCGCGCCTATGTTGGGCCAGCATCCGGTTCATTCGGATTGGTTTATCGCCAATGGCGGATTTAAAATTGGTTTTGGGATGGCGCCAAAGATTGCTCAGGTGATGACCGCATTTATCTTAGATGGCGAGGATCAGATTCCAGAGGATTTTAAAGCGGCGGCAAGTTTGAGGCGCAAAAATGATGGGTAAAACTCCCCCGATGATCACCAGCCTAGATCACTTGGTTTTGACGGTGACGGATATGGTGGCAAGCGTCGCGTTTTACCGGGATATCTTGGGAATGCAGGCGATTGAATTTGAAGCGGCTGATGGCAGCCGGCGTTGGGCCTTGGCCTTTGGCGCGCAAAAAATCAATTTGCATCCGGCACAGGCCCCTTTTGCACCCCATGCCGCCAAGCCGCGTGCCGGGGCGGCGGATCTGTGCTTTTTATCGCCAACCCCGCTGGAGGCCTGGTCCACATATTTCGAGGCCTGTGGACAACAAGTTATAGATGGGCCTGTGCAGCGCAGCGGGGCGCTTGGACCAATCGTCTCGCTTTATATTTGTGACCCGGATGGAAATCTTCTAGAAATTGCCAACCAAATTTAGAAGGGCTCCGGGACCGGCCCTTATGTGCGGTCGCCTTGATAGGGCAGGAAAGCCTCAATCGCGGCGCTGGCAATGACGATAACATTGCCGGTATCGGGATTGGTGACATTTTGCCCACCAAAAACTGCCCGCACCTCGGCGCGACCGCGTGGCAGAGTTGATGCCAGCGCTTCTGTGTCCACTTGCGCCGGGTCTTGGACGCCCACGGTCACCTGAACGCGCATCTCTTGCGGGGTGAGGCCAAGTGCGGGTTCTAGGGCTTGGAACATTGGAATCGCGGAATGTCGAAAAGCGTCTTCAATCGCGCGGCCTGCGGCTTTGGTATAATCCTGACCATATTGATCATTACCCATGCCCATTTCGATAATGAATCTTTGATCGCTCATGAGGCCAACTCCAAATCCAAGGAAACAGAAATCGCAACATTTGCCATCACCGTGGGAAGCCCATCTGGACGCGGCACATCAAGGCCGCCGGGAACCACCGTGACCTGAACTTGGCCATAGGGAAAGATCTCTGCCACAGCATCGATATCCACCGAAGAAGGGCTTTGCACGGCCACTTCCACATCAATCAGCATATCGGTTTTCGCCTTGCCAAATAATTCTGCCAGGTTGATCGAATTGTGCCACAGCGCATCCTTGACGCCGCGCACTGCGGCTTGGGTGTAGTCTTTCCGGCGCAGGGAGGCGCCCATGCCAAACTCTGTCAGCAATCGTTTTACGGCCATGGCCATACCCTCGCTTTATCGTTAAAATTCAACGCCGATTTGCGCCTTAATGCCGGAGCGGAAGGGATGTTTGATCAGCTCCATTTCAGTCACCAAATCCGCCGCTTCAATCAAATCTGCATGGGCGTTGCGCCCGGTGAGCACCACATGGGTCATGGGCGGTTTTTCATCGCGCAAAAAGGCGATGACCTCCTGGATATCAAGGTAATCATAACGCAGAGCGATATTGATCTCATCCAACAGCACCATGTGATTGCTCTCATCACTGATCAGCTCTTTGGCTTTGGCCCAAGCGGCCTGGGCCATTTCGGTATCGCGGGTTTTGTCTTGGGTTTCCCAAGTGAACCCCTCTCCCATGGTATGAAACGCGCAGAGATCGGTGAAATGCTCCAAGATCAGATCCCGTTCGCCTGTGCTCATTCCGCCTTTGATGAACTGAACCACGGCACATTTGCGCTTATGGGCAATATGGCGAAAAATCATGTTGAAGGCCGCGGAGGATTTGCCCTTTCCCTTACCGGTATGAACGATCACCAAGCCTTTTTCGTCGGTTTTGGTTGCCATGATCTTGTCCCGCGCGGCTTTTTTCTTGGCCATTTTCATGGCATGGCGATCAACATCTTCACTCATGGTGGGCTCCTGTAATTTCGCGTCAGTTTACCGTCTCGGGGCGTGGACGCAAGCAAGGCTTTGTTAACCATATCTTGGCACGAATGGTCTATGCGCTTTCTTTGGATTCTTCTGCCGCTTTTGGCCTGCAATACGCCCTCCTTTGAGTTTTCTGGCGTACCGGCACAGCGGGTGATTGTCGAGAAATCGGTTTTCGACGTGCGAATGATCGGGGACCGGGCCGAAGCGATCCGCATCAATCGCGAATGGGCGCCACATTTGGGCTACACGGCCGCCCGCTTTGCCCGCGCATTCGAAGCCGCCAGCGGTTGCACAGTGCGCCCCAATTCCATGCAGGGCGATCAGGTGGTGATGCAGGCACGGCTGAAGTGCGCCATCCCGCGGCGCAGCAACCCTTTTCCTCAAAGGCGCTCCCTTGATTGCAGCATCTTTGAGAGCACGCCGGGGATGATAATCTGTGACGAGATTTATCCTGTAGCCGTGCCGGGCGGGTAGTGCGCGCCCTGATGTGAACGATTTAGGACACCAAATGGCAAGCGGTGCGATGCCCACCGTCGTGGGCAACCAATGCGGGCTCCTGCCGATGGCAGAGCTCTTGCGCCACTGGGCAGCGATTGGCGAAGCGGCAGCCTTTGGGCAGGTTCACCGGGTCGGGAGGATCGCCGGGGATTAAGATGCGTTTTTGGCTGGCCCGTTTCACCCGGTCGACGGTCGGCACGGCAGAGAGCAGCGCTTGCGTATAGGGATGGCGCGGCGCCGTGAACAAACTCATGCGGTCTGCATGCTCGACGATCCGGCCCATATACATCACCGCGATGCTGTCACTCATGTGCTGCACAACTCCGAGGTCATGGCTGATGAATAAATAGGTCAAGCCAAAGTCTTTTTGCAGTTTGCGCAGTAGGTTCAATATTTGCGCCTGCACCGCTACATCCAAGGCGGATACGGGCTCATCGCAGATGATCAATTCGGGCTGGGTGGCCAGAGCGCGCGCGATGCCAATACGTTGGCGTTGCCCGCCTGAGAATTGATGCGGAAAAAGCCGTTGTTGTTCGGGCCGCAGACCCACCGCTTGGAATAAATCCTCAACAATCTGGGTTTTCTCTTCCACGGACTTATTGGACAGGCTGTCCAAAGGCTCGCGCACAATCGCTTCTGCCCGCTGGCGCGGGTTGAGGCTGGAATAGGGGTCTTGGAAAATGAATTGCACTTTTTGCCGGAAGGCGCGCAGATCCTCATCTTGGGTGTGTAGCACATCTTGATCGCCAAGGCGCACGGAGCCGCTATGGGCTTTCACCAATCGGGCCACCGCCAGCGCGGCTGTCGTCTTGCCAGATCCGCTTTCCCCCACAATGGCGAGCGTTTCGCCCTTTTTGACGGCAAAGGAGATGTCATCAACCGCATAGAGATAGGATTTTCTGCCCCAGCCGCCGCCGCGCTTGACTTCAAATCTCACGGTTAGGTTTTCGACAGACAATAGATCAGACATCATAGTTCTCCCGCATGCCAACAATCGGCGGATTGTGCATTGGCGAATTCTTGCGGCTTAGGCCGGCCGGCCAAACAGGCCTCGGTGAGATAGCGACAACGGGAGGCAAAGAGGCATTGATCTTTGCCAAAGTCCCGCAGGCTGGGCACGATGCCAGGCACCTCCAGCAAATCATGACGGGTGGCGCTCAATTCGCTTTGAATATGCGGCACGCATTCAATCAAACCTTTGGTGTAAGGATGGCGGGGGTGATCGATGATCTGATCGACCGGTCCCAACTCCGCCTTACGACCGGCATACATGACGATCATTCGCTCGGCCATCTCTGCCACCGCGCCCATGTCATGGGTGATCAAAATAATGGCGGCACCGGTTTGTTTGCGCAAATCGCCCAGCAGGTCAAAAATTTGCGCCTGAACGGTGACGTCTAGCGCCGTTGTCGGCTCATCGGCGATGAGAATTTTTGGCGCACAGGCCAGAGCCGTGGCGATCATCGCTCTTTGCCTTTGCCCGCCGGACATTTGAAACGGGTAATCGCCGGCGCGGCCCTTGGGGTTGGGGATGCGCACCGCGTCCAAAAGCGCGATGGCCTGTTCCCAGGCCGCTTTGCGCGACAGGCCTTGATGCGCGCGCAGCACCTCTGCAATTTGCTCACCGATGGTCAGCACCGGATTGAGAGAGGTCATTGGCTCTTGAAAAATCATAGAGATGTCATTGCCGCGAATTTTGCGCAGCCGCGCGTCGTTGGCTTGGGCCAGGTCCTCACCTTCAAACAGAATATGTCCGCCGGCAATACGGCCAACATTGGCAGGCAGAAGCCCCATGAGCGCCAATGCGGTCATTGACTTACCGCAGCCGCTTTCGCCGACAAAGCTTAGGGTTTCGCCAGCGTTCAAGCTGAAGGAGAGATCATCGATGACCGGGGCAACCCCGTCGCGTGTGGTCAACTCAATGGTGAGGTTTTGAACGTCTAAGAGTGGGCTCATCATCTTTGCCTCAACTTTGGATTCAGCGCGTCGTTCAGCCCATCCCCAACCAGCGAAATTGCCAACACCGTCACAAAAATAGCAACGCCGGGGATGGTGACCGTATAGCTTGCGTCAAGAATATATTGGCGGTTGGAGCCGATGATTTGCCCCCAGCTGACCACATTGGGATCCGTGAGGCCAAGGAAAGACAGCCCCGCTTCAAATAGGATTGCTGATCCGACCATGAGCGCCGATTGCACGATGATCGGCGGCAAGGCATTGGGCAGGATCACGCGAAACATCAGTTTCATGTTGGACGCGCCCGAGGCCCGGGAGGCCATAACATATTCCAGCTCACGGATGCGCAGAAATTCGGAGCGCGTGATCCGGGCCACGGCGGTCCAGCTGACGATCCCAATGGCAAAGGTAATCATCGGCAGGGAGGCACCGAAGAGCGCAACCAAGACCATCGAAAACAGCAATGTTGGCAAGACCTGGAAAAATTCTGTGATCCGCATGAGAATTTCTTCAACAATTCCGCGATAAAATCCTGCAAGTGCGCCCACTGTTACCCCGATGATCACGGTCATCAGCGCCGCTGAAATGCCGATCAAGAGGGAGACTTTGGCGCCATTGATGATCATCGACAGCAGATCGCGTCCGAGATAATCCGTGCCGAGCAAGAATCCGGCCTCGCCCGGTGGGGAGAATGGTGCCCAGACCATTTCGAAGGGATCTGTGGGATAGAGCGCAGGGCCAAAGATTGCGCCGAAGGTGACCAGGATCAGGAGCCCTAAAGCGGCAACCGCGGCCGTATTCTTGCGAAACGTCGCCCAGCTTTCTGTGAAAGGGTGCTGGGCCTGCAAAGCGTCTTCTTCTTGGAGTTCTGGACGGGTCATTTGCGGCCTCCTACGCGTGGATCAACAAGCCGCAGCGCCAGATCGGTGAGCAAATTTCCGACAATCACCACCAAAGCGGAGAAGAAAAGAATGCCAAGAATGGTGGGCGTGTCGCGGGCGATGATGGATTGGAAGGCCAGGGTGCCAAGGCCTGGCCAGCTGAACACGGCCTCCACCAGCACGGCGCCCGAGAGCACTGCGGAAAATTGCAGACCGGCCAAAGTGATCACCGGCGAGAGCGCGTTTTTCAGCGCATGCTTATAGACCACCTGGTAATCGCTTAAACCTTTGGCCTTGGCAGTGCGAATATAGTCGGAGCCTAAAACTTCCATCATCGAGGCCCGCGAGAGGCGCGAATAGAGCGCGAGAAAGATGGAGCCAAGTGTGACGGCGGGCAGAACCAAGTGCCGCGCAACATCCACAAAATGCGTCCAAAACCCGCCCTCCACGGTCACGTCACGCATGCCAGCGACGGGAAACCAATGCACGTTGAGCGAAAAGGTGATGAGCAGCAAAATACCGGTCCAAAAGACGGGGGCGGAATAGCCAAACAGCGCCAGGAATGTCACCACATAGTTGGAGATGCCTTTGGGCTTGCGCGCTGAGATGACGCCAAGCACAACCCCGATGATTAAGGCGGCAATCTGCGCCGTAATGACCAAGAGCAATGTGGCTGGCAGGCGTTCAAGGATCAATCGGCTCACCGGCTGATTGTAAAAGAACGAATAGCCCAAATCAAACTGGGCCACATTGGCAATGTACTTTCCCAACTGCACGATGAACGGCTGATCAAGCCCGTAGCTCACGCGGATCTCATCAAGAATTTCTTGATCTGCCCCGCCCATGGATTGGCTGATGGTATCGGCCACATCGCCGGGCGCCAGATGCATGAGTGAGAAATTCAGCACCAAGACTGCAAGGAGCAATGCCGCGGCATAGAGAACGCGGACAGAAATTGTACGAAAAATGCCCAAAGTTTTTGCCTTACGAGAAAAGATGCGCGGGCCGATTTTTTGCAGCCCGCGCGGGGGAGGTTAGTTTTTGAGGTAGGTCATATCAATCGGTGTTGATGTGCCCCAGATGCCGAGCGGTGGGTTGCCCACATTGTCGTTATAGACAGTGTGATAGGGCAGGGTGTTGGTGTGATAGACGGGCAGCTCATCTGCGATGATCTCTTGGAACTCCGCATATAATGCCGTGCGCTTCGCTGGGTCTGTTTCCACCGCCGCCATGGCGATCAGCTCATCGACACGGGCGTTTGAATAGCCTTGCGTATTGGACCAAACACCTTTGGCAATATTGTCGGAGGAATAGGTCCGGTGGACACCGATCACAGGATCACCCCAGTTGAACACGGTATCCCAGGACATATCAAAGTCCATTTCTCCCATGCGGGCCGCCCAGGTTGGGAAATCCGCAGAGGCGCGAACTTCTACGTCGATGCCGACCTTCTTCAACGCCGCTTTCACATATTCGACCTGTGGTTTCACGCCAGGCCAGCCAAAATCAATGGTGAGGCTAAAGCGCGAGTCGCCCTGCATTGGATAGCCCGCTGCGTCGAGCAGGGCTCGTGATTTGTCGAGGTCGAGGTCGTAGCCTTCGACATTGGCATTGTAGAATGGGCTGTCGGGATGGATGCCAGTTTTGGAATCCGAAGCTGTGCCCTGCATCAAGGCATTGAGGATGAAGTTTTTGTCCACCGCATAGGCAATGGCCTTGCGCACATTAACATCGGCCAACGGACCTTTTGTGGTGTTCATCGCCAGCCAATCAAGCGGACCGATGCCGCCATAACCTTCATCGGTCACGGTCAGGCTGTCGACCTCCTTGAGGCGGTTGATGATGCGCGGCAGGGACTCGAAGGCGCCCATATGAATTTCGCCATTCTCATAAGCGATGGCCCGCGCGGCCGGATCGGTGATGATCCGCATGACAATTTTGTCGAGATAGGGCCGGCCTTCAATGAAAAAGTCATCGAATCTTTCCAGGATCACATGCTCGCCAGATTTATACTCCACCAGTTTGAAGGGGCCAGAGCCAACCACGTTTTCGGTGTTGCGGGGGTGGGTTTTCGGGTCTTGTCCATCGCCATAGATATGCTTTGGAATAATCGCCATCAATTGTCCGGACATGGCCAGCATCAGCGCCGGATGCGGCTTGCTGAGGTTCAGCACTGCGGTATGGGCATCCGGGGTATCAACAGAGACAACGGGCTCAAACATAGATTTGAACGGATGATGGGCTTTGATCGTATCGACGGAAAAGGCCACATCTTCGGATGTGATCGGGGTGCCATCATGGAACACCGCGTTATCGACCAGGTTGAGAGTGACGGTCAGACCATCCGCGCTCACGTCCCAGCTTTTGGCAAGATAGGGCTGCGGAGTCCAATCTTCGTCATAGCGCAATGGGGCCGCGAACAATTGAGCACCAGGATAGCCGGTCACGATGCCCGATTGCACCGCCGGATTGAGGTTTCGCACATTGGTTGCCATCACTGTGATCAAAGTGCCGCCCTTGCGTGGGCTATCTTCCGCCACAGCTCCGCTGGTCAAAATGGCGACAGCGGCGGTCGCTGTGAGCATGGATTTTAGAATATGTTTCATTGTTGGACCTCCGAAGATATTTTTGCTTTTTATTGAGCCAAGCCTAGACCAAGGTGTTTTTTACAGAAAACAGATTAATTGGTCCTCTTTACTACAATTTTTAGAGGTTTGGCGCGGGCTTTGTCCGCGCTGCAACAGCCCGCGTCGCAGCAGAGCTTTGCCGCGCCAATTGTCCGCCCAGCCGTCGCGCCAAACGGTGGATGAGGCATAGATCTCCCCTAGGTGGCAGCGGAAACTATGCAGCTATCAAACAGGCCCTCATCGCGCAGCTGGGTGCAGATCTTGATAAAGGAACGTACGTTTTTAGGTTGGCGCAGGTTGCTCAGCGTTGCGATGCCGAAAACCGGGACGTGCGAGGAATCTGATATGGGCACGGCGCTAAATCGGCTGTCTTTGGCACTATAGGTGCGCGGCCGGATATTGAGTAACGTATAGCCAAAATCTCCTTCAACCAAGGCTTGGGCAATTTCTGAAGATCTTGTGGAATGGGCCACTTCAGGCTCAAGGCCGCGGGCCCGGAACAGCCCGAGAAAATAATCGCGCGTATAGGGCAGCTCGAGCATGATCATTGGCTTTTGGCTCAGTTGTTCAAAGGTAATTGACGGCAGCTGGCTCGCCGAATCAGACTTGGAGATCAAGGCATAGGGGGGAGCGGGGAACAGTGGCTCAAAGGCCTGCGCCGGAGGCACATGCCGATCATAGGTGAAGACCAAATCAACCTCGCCGTTGTCCAGATAATCTAAGATGGCCACCATATTGCCCTCCATCACTTTCACGGAAATACCGGGAAAATTTTCGGTGATCGATTTCAAGATCGGCGGCAAAAACGTGGGGGCAGCGGTGGCATAGCAGGCAATACGCACCAATCCGGCGTCATCTCCGCCTTGCGATTGCAATTCGGACTCGAACTGCCGGGTTTGGTTTAAATAGGTGCGAATCAACTGCAAAGCTTCGCGGCCCGCAGATGTTGGGGTGATGCCCTTGGCTGGGGTGCGGACGAATAATGCATAGTCCAAAGAGGCTTCCAATGCATCAATCGAAGCGGTGATAGAGGATTGTGATATGGACACTTCAACGGCGGCCTTGGCAATGGATCCAAGGCGCCCAGCGGCTTCCACATAGCGCAATTGTTTGAGTGTGAAGTTCAATGGACTATTCCCCCAAAAAAAAGGTCATTGAGAACAGTTAAATCTATTTTTCCAAATAATAAAACCTCTTTAGCTTTTCGGTATCAGTCAAATTACAAGGTGATCCATGTCCGAAACGATCGTTTATAGTGCCAAAAAAATCATCACCATGAACCCCAGTCGCCCAGAGGCCACGCATGTGGCCGTGCGTGATGGGCGCATTTTGGGCGCTGGCAGCCTATCGGAATTGCAAACCTGGGGCGACATTCGGCTTGATGAGCGTTTTGCAAGTAAGGTCTTGATGCCTGGATTCGTTGAAGGCCATGCCCATGTCATGGAAGGGTCTTTATGGAGC
Organism: Planktomarina sp.; assembly: GCA_016780825.1. Taxonomy (GTDB): domain Bacteria; phylum Pseudomonadota; class Alphaproteobacteria; order Rhodobacterales; family Rhodobacteraceae; genus Planktomarina. The sequence continues at coordinate 54,777 of JADHLF010000010.1, forward strand.
AAAGTCTATTGTGGCTGGTTTGACCGCGCCGACCCAGATGGCAAGCTGTGGTCTGGGGTGAAAAGCATGGATGCGGTCGTTGAGCGTTTGCAGGCGGCGGAAGCTGCGCTTGAGGATCCAGAGGCGGCTGTCTCGGGCTGGCAGCTGGACCCAATCTATATGGACAATACCACCGTGACCCGCGCGGATCTCGATCGGGTCTCAACCACCCGGCCTGTTGGGGTCTTGCATGCCTCTGGCCATATTATGAATGTGAATACCAAAGCGCTTGAACTGGCTGGCATGCTCAAGACAGGGCATAATCACCCGGGCATCCCCTTAGGCGCCGATGGCTTGCCCACCGGGGAGCTCAAAGGACCCGAGGTGATGACACCCGTTGGCCCCTTTGTGGGTTTTGAGCGCAATCTGCTGGACTCGGATGAAGCTGGCCTGCGCAATTTCGCGAAACTCTGCGTTCGTACGGGCACAACCACGATCACAGACCTTGCCTCGCGTATGGATGAGGACACGGTTGATATGATGCTGCGCGTCACCGGCGAGCCGCATTATCCCATCCGTCTCATGCCGTTTCGCATCTTTCTTGGCCTGTCTGCCCCAGAGCTGGTTGAGACCGTCTTGGCGATGAAAAAAAGGGCCACGGATCGGCTGCGTTTGGGGCAGATTAAGATCGTGGTGGACGGGTCTATCCAAGGGTTTTCCGCTCGGTTGCGCTGGCCCGGTTATCACAATGGTGCGCCGAACGGGCTCTGGTATATCGCGCCGGAGCATCTGTCCGAGCTGTTGCATCTGGCCTTAGAGGCTGGCGTCCAGGTGCACACGCACACCAATGGCGATCAGGCCACGCAATTGGTTTTGGAAAAATTGGCAACGGCTTTGCAAGCGCATCCCAATCCAGATCACCGGTTCACGTTGCAGCATTGCCAATTGGCAGATGGCGCGCAGTTCCGTTTGGCGGCAAAACTGGGCATGTGTGTTAACCTCTTTGCCAACCACCATTATTATTGGGGAGATGAGCATTATAATCTCACGGTAGGGCCGGACCGGGCCATGCGCATGAATGCCTGCCGCACGGCGCTGGACAGCGGCGTGCCCATGGCGATCCATTCCGATGCGCCCGTCACCCCGCTGGGCCCGCTCTTTACGGCATGGGCCGCGGTCAATCGCATCACCGCCTCGGGCCGGGTGCAGGGCGAAGAAGAGCGGATCGACGTGTCCGAAGCGCTCTATGCCATCACTATGGGCGCGGCCTATACGCTACATCTGGATGGGGAGATCGGCTCAATTGAAACCGGCAAGAAAGCGGATTTTGCCGTGCTGGAGGCAGACCCCACCACCTGTGACCCGATGGAACTAAAGGATATCCCAGTTTGGGGCACTGTGCAGGGCGGCCGTATTTTCCCGGCGGCAGAGCTTTGACGGCAGATATTCCGGTCACTGTGATTGGGGGCTATCTGGGCGCTGGAAAAACCACGATGGTCAATCATCTTCTGCGCCACGCGGCGGGGCGCCGGATTGCAATTTTGGTCAATGAATTCGGCGACCTGCCGATTGACGAAGATTTAATCGAAGCGGAAGGGGAGGATATGATCGCCATTTCTGGCGGCTGTATCTGTTGCTCCTTCGGATCAGATCTCACGGCCGCTTTGATCAAATTGTCCGAGCTTGCACCGCCGCCGGACCATGTGGTGATTGAAGCCTCGGGCGTGGCGATGCCGGGCACTGTGGCACTCAGCATTTCGATCCTGCCTGGGTTTGCTTTGGCCGGGGTCGTGGTCTTGGCCGATGGTGAACGGGTACAGGCGCAGGCCGAGGATGATTACATCGGTGATACGATCTTACGGCAACTGTCGGATGCGGATGTGATTGTGCACAGTAAGACGGACTTGCAACCCTACCCAAGCGCGGTTGACGCGGTGGACACCTGGCTCCAGGCGATGGCGCCACAGGCCAAGATCGTGACCACCGCTCAAGGGCGCGTGCCCCCTGACATTATACTCGGCCTAAGAGGCCCGAACGCCAAACCGCAGGCCAGCCCCCATGCGGATCCGGGCTATGAAAGCCGAGCCTTCAGACACATACCACCCTGTGTTCCAGGGGATTTGGCGCAAAACTTGGCGACCGGCCCTTATGGCGTGATCCGCGCGAAAGGCTTTTTGCGGGACCGTGAAGGGGGGCGCTGGGTCATTCAAACGGTCGGACAGCGCTTTGAGGCGCAGCGCAGTCAAAAACTGGAGTCTGCTGGTGTGGTTTGCATCGGCCGCCGCGGCACCTTGGATATCGCGGCACTTGAGGCGCTGCTTGGTCCTGCGGATTAGGCGCAGCGCCGCAGCGCATGACCTATCGAGAAACACCTCTTGTCACAGCAGATTATTTTTGCGTGAAAACGCAATAGTATCGCTCCCTGCTCCCCTTAAATCAGATAGTCACACCCCATTCTCGGCCTTTGGAGAGGTGACGCAGAAGGACAAAACGCCCGCCCGTATCGGGCAGGCGCTGGGCTTTGTGGCGTTTGGTCTGTGGTCTTCTTAATGATAGCGGGTGCCGGCTTCCGAGCTGGAGACGCGCGGCACCAGAGCTTTGACCAAATCGCGCATATCGAGGGTGCCGACGGGTTTGTTGTTGCCATCCAAGACCCGGTAGCGCAGGGCGGTGTCGCCACCGGATGCGGCGATGAGGCTTTCGAGCGTGTCATTGGCCCGCACATCGCCGGCAAATTGCCCCTCTGACAAAGGCTGCATGACCGACCGCACGCGCAACACCCGCGCCCGGTTAATGTCAGAGACGAAATCTTCGATATAGGGATCCGCTGGGTTCATCAAAATGCCCTGTGGTTCACCCTGTTGCACCACGGCCCCATCCTTCAAGATCACCAGATGATCAGCCAGCTTCAGCGCCTCATCGAGATCATGGGTGATGAAGATGATGGTCTTTTTCAACTCAACTTGCAGTTCAAGAAGCAGATTTTGCATGTCGGTGCGGATGAGCGGATCGAGCGCGGAAAAGGCCTCATCCATCAGCATGATGTCGGAATTTGAGGTCAAGGCGCGCGCGATGCCGACCCGTTGCTGCATTCCACCGGACAATTGTGACGGATAATGGTTTTCGAATCCGCCAAGCCCCACACGCGCCAGCCAGGTTTTGGCCTCCTGTTCTTGCGCCTGTGTTGGCAGACCTTTGACATCGAGGGCCATGGCGGCGTTCTGCAACACCGTCCGATGCGGCAGAAGCGCAAATTTTTGGAACACCATCGACATTTTGTCTTGGCGCATCTTCCGCAAATCGGTTGTCGAGAGCTTCATGACATCGACGCCATCCACCAAAATTTCGCCATCTGTGGGCTCGATGAGGCGGTTGAGATGGCGGATTAAGGTGGATTTGCCCGAGCCCGACAGGCCCATCACCACGGTGATTTCACCGGCCTGCATTTCGACGTTGATGTCTCGGAGACCTAAAACATGTTTGTGGCTGGTCAATAGCTCTTCTTTGCCCATACCAGCCTTCACATGCGGCATCACAGATTTGCCGTCAGAGCCGAAGATTTTGTACAGGCCGCGCAGGCTAACCTTTGTTGTTTGTGTCATATCCTCACCCCTCACAATTCATTCTTGGTGCGGTCGATGCGCGAAAGCGCCGCTTTTGAGGTGCGGTCCAACATGACCGCCAGTAAAACGATACAGACCCCGGCCATGAGCCCGACGCCGAGCTCCAGATTGCGAATGCCGCGCAGAACAAGAACCCCGAGACCTGGTGCTGTGACCATGGAGGCAATGACGACCATGGCAAGGCTCATCATGATGGTTTGATTGAGGCCCGCCATGATATTGGGCAGCGCCAAAGGCAGCTCAACTTTGGTGAGTTTTTGGGCCGGGCTCATGCCAAAGGCATTGCCGGCTTCCACAACATCTTTGTCGACCAAGCGGACGCCGAGATCGGTCAGACGGATCACCGGCACAATGGCATAGAGGATGATCGCGATGCCATAGAGCCGCGACTCCCCGATGGGAAAGAGGAAGATCAGCGGGATCAGATAAACGAAGGTCGGCAGGGTTTGCAGCAGATCCAAAACTGGGATGATCGCCTTTTGCAATCGGTTGTATTTGGACATGGCAATGCCAATTGGAATGCCAAAGAGCGCGGAAATGATGGTGCAGACCAAGATGACCGCGAAGGTTTGCATGGCCGGTTCAAAATGATCAACAAAGGCGAAAAATGAAAGGCAGAAAGCATTAAAGAGCACGACAGAAACAGAGCGCGTCGAGAACCATACAGCCACCAAGATCACCGCCATTATCAAGAACCAAGGCGCTGTCATAAACAGATAGAGCGTGGCATCGAGCATCCAAGACAGAGGCTGAGTGATCGGATCTAAGACCGTGCGTAAAGCGGGCCGAATGGCGAGAAATCCATTTTCCAGGCCTTTAACCACATCGCGGGTCTGGCTGATTTGGCCGCAGGCTTTGTGCAACTCATCCAGTGATGGAAAGGCAAAATTGAAGCCGGGCTGCGGCGCTGAATTTCCGGTTTTGGCGAGCAGTTGCGCCATGGACATCGGGCCGTCTGAGGCGCCTGCATCGCACCATTTGCGCAAGCCAAGCACGTTAAAGAGCCAATCGTAAGTGGCCATAAATATGTCTCCCTGAAGTCAAAATCCCGCGGGCTGTTTTTGGCCCGCGGGATCGTTTTTTGATTAGTTAAGGATTGCGGCCAATTTGCCTTTTGCATCATCGCTCAACCAATCGCCCCACACGTCTTTATATGTGGTCAGGAAGTAAACAGCGGCTTCCTCATAGGAGGCGTTGTTATCCAAACGCCAGGCCAAAACATCGCCCATCTGTGCGTTTGTGAACGCAATATTTTTTAGCAATGCTGCAACATCTGGTTCACGGTCCATAAAGGCGCCGGAGACCGCTGTGACAACTTTGGCAGATGGATAGGCTGAGAACCCAGGGTTGGCGCAATCAACATCGCCGTTACAGGCATGGGCCTCTGCGTTATAGGCCGGCACTTCAACCCGGACCATTGGGTATTTGCCGAGCACTGCGGTTGGTGCCCAATAGTAGCCAAACCAAGGCGCCTTATCTGCATAGGCCGCAGCGATGGAGGTTTGCAGCGTTTCGCCGGAACCGTGTTGAAAACGCTCCAGCCCGCCAGCTTCAGCACCGGCAGCTTTGAGGTTGTTGTTGTTGATGATGTCACAGGCCCAACCAGCTGGGCAGTCATGGAATTTGCCGCCAACGGCCGCTGGATTGGCCATGATGCCGTCCCATGTGGTCAGCTCTGGATTTGACTCTGCAAGGTAGGCTGGAATCCACCAGGCCTCAACGCCGCCATCGGACAGAACATTGGTCAGCTCAACCAATTTACCCTCGGCCAGCAGGCCTTCGTAAGCTGGGGTCGAGTTGGCCCAGACTTCGGTCAAAATATCGGGTTCGCCCGTTTCGGCCAAAGAGGTGAGCGCCGGCACCGTCGAGGAGGGCACGACTTGCACATCGCAGCCATAGCCTTGGGTCATTAAGAAGTTC
>JADHLF010000048.1 GCA_016780825.1 Planktomarina sp.
GCAAAATTATCTCTTGGAATGATTTTGGAGTGCTCATGTGTTCCTCGGCCGCTGATCTGGCGCCTGAATAGGCGCTGCACGGGCCAGCGTCAATCAAGCCACCGATGCCAAATCAGCGCAAATGCCAAAACTTTCCTGCGCCGACTTGATTTACACGCCAATCCCACAAATAACAGGCCAAATCTTTAAAAGGCTCCAAGATGAGATTACCGCTTTTCTACAGCCTCGTGGCTGTGATGTTGACCTGCGCACAGGGTGCTCTGCCGCAATCGGCTGTGCCCCGGCAGGTTTGGATTCAGCTCGAGACCCGACTGCATCTCGACGACAGTCTGGACAGCATAGAGATCTATGCCCGCGACCTGGTCAATGTGAACGGGTTTGAAATTAACGGTGGATGGTACGGCGTGGCCATCGGCCCCTATGATCCAGAGCAGGCCGATGCCGCTTTGCAGAAATTGCGCTCCGAAGGGATTATCCCCCGCACCAGCTTCACCACAACCGGCGCATCCTATGGCGCGCGCTTCTACCCGCCCGCGCGCGCAGCTCAACCTGACGGCGCAAACGATACGGCCCAAAACACTACCCCCCAGGCCGCGCCAGCGCCCAGTGCCGCGCAAGAGCTTACCGCCGCGCCCAGTGCCGCCATAGTCACTACAGCGGCGCCCAATGCGCCCGCCGAAGAGCCCTCAATAGAACAGCCGAGAAGCCGAGCCGAGAAGCTCAACCAAGCCAAAGCCTCCGAACAGTCAATGACCGAGGCGGAAAAAAAATATCTGCAACGGGCACTTGCTTGGGCAGGGTTTTATGAAAGTGCCATTGATGGGCTTTATGGCCCAGGCACGCGCGCGGCGATGACGAGCTGGCAAAGCGCCAATGGCCATGACGCAACCGGTGTTCTGAGCGCCGCACAAAGAGCTGAACTTATCGCGGATTATCAATTTTTATTGACTGGATTAGGGTTTGAAGAGGTGGTTGATGCACCGGCTGGCATCGCGCTACGCCTGCCCAGCGCCCTTTTGGCCCCGGTCTCCTACGACCCGCCCTTTGCCACTTATGCCGCCAAAGACACCGGCTTGGCGCAGGTGATCCTCATCAGCCAGCGCGGCGATAGAGACCGGCTGGCCGCGCTCTATGAGGTGATGCAAACCTTGAGCATCCTACCTGAAACCGGCCCACGCAATCTGGCGAAATCCAGCTTCACGATCGAGGCCTATGACGACCGGCTCCACACCACAGGCTTTGCCAGTTTGAACGATGGTGACATCAAAGGTCTGATATTCGTCTGGCCGCGTGGGGACAGTGCCCGCCGCGCGCGGGTGGAAGAGGAAATCTTCGCAAGCTTTACACCTCTCTCCGGTGCGCTGGGCGAGGCGCCTATTCTTGGCACGGACCTCAAGCCCCAAGAGTCCCTCGGCGGCTTGGCCATTCGCCAGCCAAGCTTCACGCAATCGGGCGTCTTCATCAGCCGCGAGGGCCATATTCTCACGGCAGCTCAAGACTTCTCGGGATGTGGAAAATTACAGCTGCAAGATGGGCTCCCGCTCAGCGTCGCGACTCAAACCGCGGAACTTGCGGTCTTGGTTCCCGCCCAGGACGCGGCGCCCCCATCGATTGGCCAGTTTGAAACCCGGCGCCCCTATGCGCCGCAATATGTGGCTCTGGGCGGTTATTCCTATGGTGGCAAACTCGGCGCGCCCTCCATCACCATGGGCCAGTTGCAAGCACTGACCGACCTTTCGGGTCATGCGGGTGTTGCCCGATTGGAGCTCGACAGCCTGTCAGGCGATATTGGTGGGCCGATTTATGATCTCTATGGATCTGTGATTGGAATTCTGTTGCCGCCACCGCCGCAAGGGTCTCGCCAAATGCCTGCAAACGTACAATTTATGGCCAATTGGCCCTTGATTTCTGAGATCTTGATCGCGGCCAATGCGCCTGCCAGTACCGAAACCGAGACGGTCAAACTGGAGCCTGTGGATTTAGCCAATCTCGCGCAAAGCACCGTCGCCTTGATTTCCTGCTGGCCATAACGGCACCCAAGCCTGTTCACGTCTAAAACGCAACAGACGGGGAATGCGGGGCCAAACGGCCCCGCATTTTTTTATTTCATTGAAATACGGCCATCGAGATAGGGCGCGTAGCTGCCCTGCTTGGCCATATATTCGGCCAGAACCACTTCGAGGCCCGGCCCATAATCATAGGCATTCAACCCATCCCGAAACATCTTGTACCCATCTCCGCCGTTGCGCACATAGTTATTCGTCACAACAGAGTAGAGTGCCGTAGGATCAATAGGCACATAGCCGCCATCTTGCGCGACCAATGCCTCAACGATCCGCCCCTCATTGGGTGCAACCTTTGGGTCCCAAGTGTATTTCAGACCGGCCACCTGCGCAAAACGGCCCGCGACCTCTTCGACCTGGCTGACCGAATTTTCAAGCGCGTCAATCACCCACTGCCCAGAAATCTGGAAAGTGGCCAAAGTGTTTTGAAACGGCAGCACGGTGAGAACTTCGCCCATGGTCACCTCACCCGCGTCAATGCTGGCGCGCAGACCGCCTGAATTGGCAATGGCAATTTGCACGCCTTGATCGGCCACGCGCGCGAGCATGGCATCTGCGACGAGGTTGCCCATTTCACATTCTTGCACACGGCAGACTGAGCGGTCGCCTTCAATGGCGGCCGCGGACATCGCCACGACCTGATTGCGGATCGCTTCCAATGGCTCGGCCGCCTCGGCGATGCGGTCCTTGGTGGCCCCATCCTCATCGACAGATCCATCCATGATCAGCGGCTCACCAACGGCCTGTACAATGCGGCCGGCATCATCAAAGGTGACATTCAATTCACCTAAAAACTTGCCATAGGCATAGGCCTGCACAATGGCCGTATCACCAACCATAGTGGGATAGGCCCCTTCCGCTCCGTCATTCGTGTTGGACAGTAATGTGTTGGAATGCCCGCCGACGATCACATCGACGCCCGTGGTATTGGCCGCAACCCGTTGATCGACCAGATAGCCGGAATGCGACAGCACGATGATCTTATTCACACCCATTGCTGTCAAACGGTCCACCTCGCCCTGCACCGCTTCAGAGGGATCGGAGAAGATCACATTCGGGCCGGGGCTTGCCAGCTCATCAGTATCCTCGGGCGTGAGCCCGATCAGACCAATTTTCTCACCCGCCTGCTCAATGACCACTGACTTCTCGATCACATCGCGCAGCAGGGCCTCACCGCTGATATCGGCATTGGACATTAAGATTGGGAAATTCACCGCATCGACAAAGCCGCGCAGCACCTCTGGCCCATCGTCAAACTCATGGTTGCCAACGGTCATCGCCGTATAGCCCATCTTGTTCATCATCTCGGCGGCCAGTTTCCCTTTGTAATAGGTATAGAACAAAGTGCCTTGGAATTGGTCCCCGCCATCAACCAAAATCGAGTTCTCGGATCATGCGCGCGCTTCGTTAATGGCCGTGACCAAACGGGCCGAGCCGCCAAAGCATTTACCTTCTGCGTTATCTTCCGCACCGCAGCCGCTGTCATACTTTGAAATCGGCTCAAAACGTGCGTGAAAATCATTTGTGTGCAAAATTGTTAGCTTATAATCGGCAAAAGCCATCCCGGCGCTCAGTGCCATAGCAGCTGCGCTGGCAAGCAATGTTTTCATCGTAATCATCCCCCTTGAGTTCATAGATATCGCATCGGCCCACATCTGCTGAGTCGAGTCAATTCGAACCACTGGAAAAGTCCCTGACCCGAAAGGACGGTTGACGATTTTCCCGTGACGCGGCACAGGTGGGGGATGATGATTTACAAAATATTCCGCGCCGAGGAGTGGCAGGCCTTGCAGACACAGGGCGAGACCGATGGGGCGCCCATCGATCTTGCAGACGGCTATATCCATTTCTCCACCGCCCAGCAGGCCCAAGAGACAGCCGATAAACATTTCGCCGGTGTCGAAAATCTTTTTCTGGCAGCTGTCGAAGCTGACACTCTGGGCCCTGCAATCAAATGGGAAGTCTCGCGCGGCGGCGCAGAATTTCCCCACCTCTATGACAGGCTCAAATTGTCAGATGTTCTTTGGTGTCGGCCCTTGCCGCTGGTGGATGGGCGCCACAGATTTCCCGAAGGCCTGACATGAGCCTGCGGGAAAAACTCGGCCTGAAGCTTCTGCATCAGTTGGACCCAGAGCGTGCGCATGGAGTGTCAATTCAAGCGCTAAAGCTGGGACTGGCCCCGCTGCACGGCGGCCCGGTTCATTCGCCGCGCCTGGAAACCTATCTGGGCGGCATTGCTCTGCGCAACCCGGTTGGCTTGGCCGCGGGCTATGACAAAAACGCCGAGGCGCTGGCGCCAATGGCCAAGGCGGGATTTGGGTTTTTGGAAGTGGGCGCCGCAACCCCAAGACCACAGCCCGGCAATCCCAAGCCCAGGCTGTTTCGCCTGACCGAAGACCAGGCGGTCATCAACCGCTTTGGCTTTAACAACCAAGGCATCGCAAAAATCGCCGCCCGTCTCGCGCAAAACCCAACCGCCATACCGCGCGGTTTGAATCTTGGTGCCAACAAAGACAGCGCTGACCGAGCCGATGATTTTGGCCTGGTGCTCACGCAGGCCGCCCCGCATATTGATTTCGCAACCGTGAATATCTCCTCTCCCAATACCGAAAAGCTCCGCGACCTTCAGGGCAAAGCGGCCCTAGAGGATTTGCTGGGCCGGGTGACTGTTGCCAATGGCGCACTGGCCACCCCCCTGCCTATCTTCCTCAAAATCGCCCCAGATCTGACGGATGCAGAAATCCAAGATATTGCGGATCTGGCGCGCGCCGCCGGGCTCGCGGCGATTATCTGCACCAATACCACGCTGGACAGGGACGGGCTTGCCTCGGCCCAGCGCCAAGAAACCGGCGGTCTGTCGGGACGACCTCTGTTTGAAAAATCCACCCGCATTTTGGCCAAAATGCGGCAGGCCACAGGGGGAGAGATCGATCTGGTGGGCGTAGGCGGCATTGGATCGGCTCAAGACGCCTATGCGAAAATCACGGCCGGGGCCTGCGCCGTGCAAATCTATTCGGCCATGGTGTACCAAGGGCTCTCCTTGGTGCCGCGCATTGCAAATGGCCTAGATCAGCTTTTGGCTGCCGACGGCTATGCACGGCTCGATCAAGCCATCGGCACAGCCACGCAAGACTGGCTCTAAGGCCAAGGGCAGGCCGAAGATTAAGGCGCAGCGGCCCCGCGTTCCAGCGCGGGATAGCGAAGCGCCAAACTGACGCCGCGCAGGATGAAAAACCCATTCATCGCCATCCAAAGCCCGTGGTTGCCGAAATTCGGCAAGAGCAAGAGCACAAGAGCGCAGTAACCTAAAAATGACAGGATCATCATATTGCGCATATCCTTGGTGCGGGTGGCGCCGATAAAAACCCCATCAAGCATCCAGGCCAAAGCGCCCAAAAGAGGCGCGCCGACCATATGCGGCAGATACGCGCGCGCCGCCTGCTGCACAGCGGGATCTTTGGCCATCACATCAATCACAAAGGGCCCGACGATCCAAAACCCCGCGGCCAGTACGAATGCCGAGCCAAAGGCCCAAACCGCCGTCACCGATGCGCCCCGCCGCAATTGCGCCACGGCCCGGGCGCCCATGGCCTGGCCGACCAAAGACTCCGCGGCAAAGACGAAGCCATCCATGGCATAGGAGGCCAGGTAAACAAATTGCAGCAAGACTTGATTGGCCGCCAAGGTGACATCACCAAGTTCGGCCCCAAAGAATAAAAAGCTCACGAAACCAGCTTGCAGGAGCACGGACCGAATTAAAATATCGCAATTCACCTGCATCATATAGGTCACCCGGCGCCGATTGACGATCTGCTGCCACAAAGACAGCGCCAGACCGCGAAAGACCTGCCGACAAAGATAAAGGCCCAGTGCCAGCCCGCCCCATTCGGCAATCAAAGTCGCCACGGCCACCCCTTCGACCCCAAGGCCCAGTCCCAGAACGAACCAGAAATCGAGGATGATATTTGTCACATTCATGAAAAGTTGAATCATCAGCACGGCGCGGGTGCGCTCTTGCGCAATCAGCCAGCCGCTGAGGCCATAAATTGCAATGGCCGCCGGTGCGGACCAAACACGAATGGACATATAAGTCCGCGCCAGACTCTCCACTTCCGCAGAGGCTGGGGCAATCCAAAAGGCAGCGGCAAAAATGGGGATCTGAAACGTGATAAACCCTAGTCCGGCGAGCAGGCCAATACCCGCGCTGCGAAAGAACAGCGCGCGGACCTCTTGCGCGTCCCCGCCCCCCAAAGCTTGGCTGGTCAGGCCCACGGTGCCCATGCGCAGAAATCCAAAGATCCAATACAGCGCGCCCAAAATAATGGCGCCAATGCCAACCGCACCGATGGGCGCCGCCCCGCCCAATTGGCCAATCACCCCGGTGTCGACCGCACCTAAGATCGGCACGGTCGCATTGGAAATCACGATCGGCAGGGCAATAGACAAAACACGGCGGTGCGTTATGCCATAGGTCGGGTCAGCCATGGCTTTGCGGCATCAAGAAATGTCCAGATGCCTGCGCGAAGAGGCGATCGCGATTGTCCTGCCAAGCCTCGACATGCACCGAAGCATAGCGCCGGCCCGACCGGTTGACCCGCGCCCGCGCATAGGCATCGCGCGGCAGTCCGGTGCGCAGATAGTCAACGGTAAAATCAATGGTTTTTGGCAGGACCAAAGCTCCGTTTTGGACCGCCTCGACATCCAATCTCTCCGCTTCAATATCATCCCAAAGCGTGCTCCAGGCCAAGCCGATGATCGCGGTGATCTCCAAAAAGGCTGCGGTTGCCCCCCCATGAAGCGCAGGCAGCATCGGATTGCCGATGAGATTTTCATGAAACCCCATGGTCGCGGTCAGCTCATCGCCATGTCGATCAAAACGCACGCCCAGAAACTCAATATAGGGCACTTGGCTGACAATAACCGACAAGGCGAGATCGCGACGACGTTTGACTTGGGTGACAGGTTCGGGCCTATTCATGCGCTGACCTTCGCAACGGTAAATGCACCCGTTGCCGTGGCGACGGGGCGGCCTGTGTCCTCATCGCAGGCGGTGGCACGCACAAAGGCCACTGTCCGGGTGACATGATAGCACTCCGCAGTGGCCGTGATGGTCTGGCCCGGCGTTGCAGGCCGCATATAATCAATGCGCAAATCCAATGTCGCCGTGCCCAGCCCCGCGAGAGGATGCGCCACCACCGCGGCCCCGCCTGCCGTGTCCATCAATGCAGAGACTGCGCCGCCGTGAATCACCTTTGTCACCGGATCGCCAATCAGGGCGGAATCATAGGGCATAGAAATAATCGCACGGCCATCCCCGAGCTCTTCAAGCTGCATGCCCAATCGGCGTGAATGGGGAATGGCATCAATGAACTGACGCGCCGCTGTCATCTGGTCTTGTGTCATACAGAGGTTATTGTGCCTGCGTCGGTGATTGCCAAGCGCTTTATTTGCACTTGCGAATTATTCTCAATTGAAGTAACAAGCGCATCATGTCCTCAGATCCCAATGCGCAGACATTCATCGCGTCAGATATGTTCGGCCCGTTTCGAAGCCGACGCCTCCTCGTCCTATGCATTTTTTTGGTTCTCGCGCTCGCTCCAGGACCCATCGGGCATCTGACCCGCGGCTTGATGGTGGATGCCTATGTGCAGGTCTCAGCATTTGTGGCCGCAACCTTGCTGTTGTTTTATGGCGCCGAACGGGTGTTTCGATTTGATATCGGGTCAGCGCTGAAAAAATCCAAAGGGTTTCAAGTTCCTATGGCTGCTCTTCTGGGCACCACGCCCGGTTGCGGCGGCGCGGTGGTTGTGGTGGCGGCTTATTCTTCGGGCAATGTCAGCTTTGGTGCGGTGGTCGCGACTCTGACCGCGACCATGGGCGATGCCGCCTTTCTGCTGATCGCAACCCGTCCGGATGCGGCGCTGGTTGTTTTGCCCCTGTCTTTTGTCGTCGGCATTTTGGCAGGATGGTTTGTTGATCGCTTCAATCGCTTTGATCTCACACCTGGCCCCTCTGGCCATTGCGACATTGCGCCAGTCATTGGGCGTACGCGCTGGCAAGACTGCGCCTATGTTGGCCTGGCCTTGCCCGGATTAATCTTCGGCATCACCCAAGTGACGGGGGCGGACATTTTTGCACTTTATGGCTCCGCTTTTATTTTCTCCCTCGCCCTATCAGGTAGTTTTCTCGGCCTGTTCATTTGGGCCACCTCTCCGCTGATGGCCATGACAAATATTGCCGATCATCCCTTGACCCGCGTCGCTGAGGAGACCTCCTTCATATCGATTTGGGTCATCATCGCCTATCTGAGCTATAGTTACGCCGAAACCTTTGGCGGTTTTGACCTGCGTGCCGCCTTTGGAACCATCGGGGTGCTCCTGCCGCTGATCGCCGTCTTGATTGGCTTTATCCCGGGATGTGGACCGCAAGTTTTGGTCGCCACGCTCTACCTCAATGGCGTCTTGCCCTTCGCTGCGCTGATCGGCAATGCGATTTCTAATGACGGGGATGCGCTCTTCCCGGCGATTGCACTGAACCCGCGCGCAGCTCTGATTGCCACGGGCTATTCCGCCATTCCAGCCCTTGTGGTGGGCTATGGGTTTTACATCCTCGCGCCGGGCTTCATGAACTGATCTCTTGACCGTTCATTCCAGTGCAATACTATGTGGATGGGGGAAACATGACACAAGAAAACCTATCATTTAAAGATATGTGCGCACATTTCGATGTGACCCCGCGCACCCTGCGCTATTATGAATATATTGAGCTTTTGCAGCCCCAAAGGGTGGGGCGCGCCCGGTTTTACAGCCCGCGCGAAGTGGCGCGAATGACTTTGATTATGCGCGGCCGACGGTTTGGTTTCAGTCTGGAAGAACTGCGCCAATGGTTACAGATCTACGACAAAGAGGGCAGCACGGCGCAAATGCAGGCCTGGATTCCAATCGCGCAAGAAAAATTAGCCCTCTTAAAACAACAGCAAGAGGACCTCAAAGGCGCAATTGCAGATCTCTCAACGATGATTGACACGATTTCCGCAGAGCTGCCCTAGGGTCGCCGCTTTTTGGATATCATAGGCAAAATGCCGCCAAAAATTCATTTATCACACCAGACCACTTTACCTAATTATAAATTGACGTAAACGTAAAGCACCACAAGATGATCCGATCTTAAACTGTCGAATGGTGAAGCGATGGAAGAGACGCAAACGATACAACAAATGTGCGCGGCCTTTGGCGTCACGCCGCGCACCTTGCGATTTTATGAATCCAAAGAATTGCTATCCCCCAAGCGAGAGGGCAGCCGGCGTCTGTTCACCCGTCGAGACAGCGCCCGGCTCAAGCTGATTCTACGCGGCAAACGCTTTGGCTTTAGTCTGGAGGAAATCCGCCAACTTCTGGATATGTACAACATCGGCGACGGCCAAGCCACGCAACTCCAAGAAACCTATCGCATCGCCTGCGCTCGCTTGGAGCAAATGGAACAGCAACGCGATGAGCTCAATGAGGCCATTGACGAATTGAAAGCCCAATTGGATTGGGGCCGGCAAGTGCTGCACCAGAAAACCCACGCCACAGATTAAGTTTCCAGCCAAAGGATCCGCCATGACACCCTACAGCGCCCCCATAAAAGACCAGCAGTTCATTTTGCATGAGGTCCTGCGGCTGTCTCACTCAAATATCCCGGGCTATCGGGAGCTTGATCCGGCATTCACCGAGGCGATCTTAAACGAAGCTGGCAAACTGGCCAGTGAAGTCATCGCCCCCTTGAATGCGATTGGTGATCGTGACGGCTGCACCTGGGAGGCAGGCGAGGTGCGCACACCTGCCGGTTTCAAAGATGCCTTCGAACAGCTCAAATCTGGTGGCTGGGCCGGGATTGATATGCCCGAGCACTATGGCGGGCAATCCATGCCCGCGGTGATGGGATCGGCTGTCACAGAGCATTTTATGGCCGCCAATCAAGCGTTTTCTATGTATCATGGCCTCACCCACGGCGCCGCTTCGACAATTCTAGCCCATGGAACCGAGGCACAAAAAGATCTTTTCCTGCCAAAGATGATCACCTGCGATTGGACTGGCACAATGAATTTGACCGAGCCGCATTGCGGCACGGATTTGGGCCTGATGCGCACAAAGGCCACCCCAAATGCCGATGGCAGCTATGCGGTGACCGGCCAGAAAATTTTCATTTCAGCCGGCGAGCATGATCTTGCCGAGAACATCATTCATCTCGTTCTGGCCAAAATCCCGGGCGGGCCGGAGGGGATCAAGGGCGTCTCATTGTTCATTGTGCCGAAATTTCTTGTCACCCCCGAAGGCCACCTGGGCCAGCGCAACGGTGTGACTTGCGGGGCGATTGAGCGGAAAATGGGGATCCATGGCAATGCAACCTGCGTCATGAATTACGACGGCGCCACAGGTTATTTGCTTGGAGAGATGCACAAGGGCATGCGCGCGATGTTCACCATGATGAATGAGGCGCGCTTGGGAGTCGGAATGCAAGGATTGGCGCAGGCCAGCGCCGCCTACCAAAATGCGGTCATATACGCCAAGGAACGCCTGCAAGGCCGTGACGTCACCGGTATTAAAAATCCAGATGGACCAGCCGATCCGTTGATTGTGCATCCCGACATCCGCCGCAGCCTTATGGATCAAAAGAGCTTTGTAGAAGGCGCGCGGGCGCTTGTCCTTTGGGGCGCCACACTGATTGATCAAGCCCATCGCGCGCAAGACAAGTCAGCTGACGGGCTGATTTCGCTTTTAATCCCCGTGATCAAAGGGTTTTTGACCGATCAGGGCTATGGGATGACAGTGCAGGCGCAACAAGTCTTCGGCGGCCATGGCTATATCGAAGACTGGGGCATGTCGCAATTCACCCGAGATGCACGTATCGCAATGATTTACGAGGGCGCCAATGGGGTGCAAGCGCTGGATTTGGTGGGTCGCAAGCTGGGACAAGAGGGTGGAAAATACATCACAGGTTTTATGGAACATCTCGCGCATTTTTGTGATGAAAATGCCAGCACCGCCGCACTGGAACCTTTCGTCGCGGGTCTAAAAGCCGCCTCCAAAGATTTACAGGCTGCGGTGATGTATTTCATGCAAAACGGAATCAAAACGCCCCAGAACGCCCTGGCCGGATCAAGTGATTTTCTTCATCTGCTCGGCCATATCTGCCTTGGCTTGATGTGGGGCGAGATGGCGAAGGCCGCCTGCGCGGCATTGGACACCGGCACGACAGATCGCGCATTTTATGAAACAAAACTGGTGACCGGCCAATACTATATGGCCCGACAGTCGCCCGCCACGGCGCTCCACCTTGCGCGGATCACCTCGGGCGGAGATACGGTGATGGCACTTGACGCGGAGGCCTTTTCTGGCTGAAACTTGATGCGACTTAAAATATTTTACAACCAGAGGTTTATATGGCACTCAAACTACACTGCTTTGGAGAAAGCGGGAATTCCTACAAAGCAGCGCTCACGCTTGAGCTCGCCGGCCTCGACTGGGAACCGGTTTTTGTCGATTTCTTCCGCGGCGGGGCGCGGACTGACGCCTATCGGAAGCTTAATGTTATGGCCGAGTCACCCGTTCTGGAGCAGGGCGATTTCATCCTGTCGCAATCGGGCGCGATTCAACAATGGGTGGTCGACCAAACCGGCAAGCTGGGCGGCGCGCCTGAGGATAAATACGAAGTGCTGCGCTGGGTGCTTTTTGACAACCATAAGATGTCTTCGCAGGCAGGGGTTACCCGTTACTTGATGAATTTCTTAGCCGAAGAAAAACGCCCGCAAGAGGCGATCAAGTTCATACAGGACCGCTTGCTTGGCGCCATAAAAACATTGGACAGCCATCTTTCCGGGCGCGATTGGATTGTGGGCCAAAGCCTCACCATCGCCGATATCGCCAATTGTGGCTATCTTTTCTACCCGGAGCCCTTTGGCTTCATCCGTTCCGATTGGCCCAATATTGACGCTTGGCTCAGCCGAATCGAAGAGACGCCCGGGTGGAAACACCCCTATGATTTGATGCCAGGCAATCCCTCTGACCGGGCATAAAGGAACGATCCATGACTGAGGCATATATTTACGATTGCGTACGCACACCCCGCGGCAAGGGACGCGCCGACGGCAGCCTGCATGAGGTTACAGCTGCCCGGCTCTCGGCCGATTTACTCAACGCGTTGCAACGCCGCAATGATTTGAACGGACCAGTGATCGAAGATGTCATCTGGGGCAATGCCACGCAGGTGATGGAACAAGGCGGGTGTTTGGCCCGCACGGCGGTGCTGGCGTCAGATCTGGACGAGCGCATCCCGGGCCTGTCGATCAATCGCTTCTGTGCCAGCGGCATGGAGGCGGTCAACCTTGCGGCCAATCAAATCCAAGGCGCTTCGGGCGACGCCTATATCGCAGGCGGTGTTGAAATGATGAGCCGCGTGCCGATGGGCAGCGACGGGGCCGCGGTTGCGGTAGATCCCTCGATTGCCATGGCGCATTACTTTGTGCCGCAGGGCATTTCCGCGGATATCATCGCCACGGAATATGGCTTCACCCGCGCGCAGGCGGATCATTTGGCCGTCGAAAGCCAGAAACGCGCCGCGCGAGCCATTGCAGAGGGGCGCTTTGACAAGAGCTTAATTGCCGTGAAGGATCTCAACGGCCTGCCGATTTTGACCCAAGACGAATACCCCCGCCCCGGCACGGATATGCAATCATTGGGGGCTTTGAAACCTGCCTTTAAAGATATGGGCGAAACCATGCCCGGCTTTGATAAGGTCGCCCTGATGAAATATCCGCATCTGGAAAGGATCAACCATATCCATCACGCCGGCAATTCCTCGGGCATTGTCGATGGGGCGGCGGGCCTCTTGATTGGCTCAAAGGCTTTTGGCGCCGCCCAAGGTCTCAAGCCCCGCGCAGTTATTCGCGCCACAGCAAAAATCGGATCCGATCCCACGATCATGCTCACCGGGCCGGTTCCCGTCACCGAAAAGATTCTGAAGCAAAGCGGGATGTCCATTTCCGATATTGATCTCTTTGAAGTCAATGAGGCCTTTGCCGCAGTGGTTCTCCGCTTCATGCAGGCCTTCAATGTTGACGAAAGCCGTGTCAATGTAAACGGCGGCGCGATTGCCATGGGTCACCCGCTTGGCGCCACGGGTGCGATTATTATTGGCATGTTGCTCGATGAATTAGAGCGCAGCGGCAAGGGCACGGGCCTGGCCACACTCTGCGTTGCCTCTGGAATGGGCGCCGCGACAATTATTGAACGAATTTGAGCACAGAACTGGAGCAGTCCCTTGGATGAAATTGAATTTCAAGCCTTTTTAGATCGAATTTCTATCTGCTGGATCGAGCGCGATTTTCAGGCATGGGTTGACCATGTTTCCTTGCCCTACACCTCAATTACGCTCAACGGTCAGCTGAATAACGATTCAATTGAAAGCCTGAAAAAAGATTGGGACCTCTATTGTCAGGCGCTCGACACGCTCAAAATTTCACAAATCATTCGGAAGGTCATCGTGATCGAAACCAGCGAGGAAGACACGCTGATCGGCACCTATCAAACGCAGATGTTTGCCGAGGATCGGCGTGTGGTAGGACCCTATACCTCCTCTGCCATGTTGATCCATGACGGGAAAAGCTGGCGGATCAGCTCTATCATGAATGCTCTGGGTCATCGCGACTGGACGACCCGAGACTACTAACCTAGAGGCACAACATATGTCCGATTTCACCCAAACTCTTGACGACGACGGTCTGGCCACCATCACCTGGGATTGCCAGGCCCGGCCGATGAATGTCATGAGCACCCAGGGCTTCGCCGATCTCAATGCTCTGATCGATGGGTGCCTCACCGATCCCATGGTCAAAGGGGTGATCATCACCTCCGCCAAGTCAGATTTTGCCGCTGGCATGGATTTGGCGGTGATTGCTGAGACAAAAAACATGCACCCGGAAAATCCCGCACAGGGATGTTTCGATATGGTTATGCAGATTCACCAGATCCTGCGTAAAATTGAGCTGGCAGGCATGGATTTCAAGACCAAAAGGGGAGGCAAGCCTATTGTCGCCGTGCTGCCCGGTACGGCACTTGGAATTGGGCTTGAGATCCCACTGGCCTGCCACCACATCATTTGCGCCGATAACCCAAAGGCGAAAATTGGCCTGCCAGAAATCAAGGTGGGTATTTTCCCCGGCGCAGGCGGCACAACACGCTTGGTGCGCA
>JADHLF010000011.1 GCA_016780825.1 Planktomarina sp.
CGGGAAATATTGGCCGCGGGGCTTTGGATCTGCAGCCGGCCGAAGATGGAGATGTGATCGTGCTGGAATTATCCTCCTATCAGCTTGAACTGGCCCGCAGCCTGACACCTGATATTGCGGTATTTACAAATCTCTCCCCCGATCACTTGGATCGCCACGCCGGCTATGGGGGCTATTTTGCTGCCAAACGCCGTCTGTTTGCCGAAGGCTGCCCAGATGTCGCGGTGATTGGCGTTGACGAGCCGGAAGGGCAGTATTTGGCCACGCAATTGTCCGATCATACCCATGATGATCGGGTGATCCGCGTCATTTCGGGGCAAAAACCCAAGGGCGACAGTTGGCAGGTGACGGCGCGCAAGGGGTTTTTGGCGGAAAGCCGAAAGGGCCGGCAAGTCGCCTCAATCGATCTGCGCAATATCCCGGGACTGCCGGGGGCGCATAATCATCAAAACGCCTGTGCCGCCTATGCGGTGCTGCGCGCTTTGAATGTGGCGCCGCGGGTGATTGAAGAGGGGCTGCACAGCTTTGCGGGCCTGCCACATCGTAGCCAGACGATTGGTGAGATATCCGGGGTGCGCTTTGTCAATGACAGTAAGGCCACCAACGTTGACGCTGCACTCAAAGCGCTGAGCGCATTTGACAATATCCGCTGGATCTGCGGCGGATTGCAGAAGGAGGGGGGGCTTTCTGCGCTGCAACCGGCCTTGGGGCATGTGCAAAAGGCCTATGTGATTGGACGCGAGGCGGAGGCCTTCGCCATACAGCTTGACGTGGACTGCGAAGTTTGCACCACCATGCAAGCGGCAGTCCGTGCCGCCTATGCGCAAAGTCAACCGGGTGATGTGGTGCTTCTGGCCCCGACTGCGGCCAGTTTTGACCAATACGACAGTTTCGAAGCCCGCGGCGAAGATTTCATCGCACAGGTCGCAGCACTTAAAGCGCCCTGACCCGCGCCACCAGCGGTGTGGTGGCTGCAAGCAGGATGGAAACATTGCGTGTAAGTAACCAGTATAATTTGTGATTTTAACCCTCATATCTGTAAAAACAGGGACGTAAAATTTAGGACGAAATTATTTAATGAGCTCGGACAGTCTCAAGAGATCCTGGCAAAAACGAGGAAGGCAAAGTGCAAGTACCGCATATTTTTGTATTAACCCTTGAGGGGGCCGAGCATCGACGCAGAACGCTCATGAAACAATTAGACGATCAGGGCCAAATTTCAACACAGATTCCGGTTCACAATTGCGATCGAAAATTCTGAGAGTCCCGGGTATATTACCGAAAAATTAACGGATGCGTTTTTGGCGCGGACTATTCCAATCTACTGGGGCGACCCTCGTGTGGCTGAGGAATTCAATCCCCAAGCATTTATTGACGTGAGGTCGTACGAAAATTTTTCGGCGGCTATTGATGACATTATTAATGTAAATCAAAATCCTGAGCGTATCCTCGAAATTTTAAACGCGCCCGTTTTTAACGATGGAGTAAACAAAATCAATGGATTTAAAGCTGGAGCACAGGCGTTCCTGCAGGCGATATTTGATCAACCGTTATATGAAGCGCGACGACGTCCACGGCATGGAAATTCACAGTGGCTGGAACAAAGACGTCGAAAAGACCAAACCGGTTTCAAAAAGCTCTTGAAGCGAAATCGCCAATAGCTCGTGTGTGTCTGCCGGGATAGGTGGGTATGAAGATGATTTACGACCCACGATTGTGCGCGTTGCAAAAAGGATATTTTATGAATTTCTCAATCTTTGGAAAAAACTAAAGAAGGCTGCGCGACGAATATCGCCGCAGGGCACAAAATAAAATTCTCAAACAGCGCTGGGCGTGCAAATCTGGCAGGCCCCCCGTGGCGCAGGCCAATGGCCCGTCCGGGCTTGATCGCTGTGAGATTCACTACATCAATCTCAATCATCGCGCCGACCGGCGGGCGGCACTCCAATCTGAGTTTAAGGCGCTCGGTGTCACGCGCTTCGCCCGCTTTGAGGCGATTTCTGATGCCAATGGTGCGCTGGGCTGCGCCAAATCTCATGAAGCCGTGCTGGCGTCGGCGTCACTCACTGAAGATCAGCTCCTCATGATCTGCGAGGATGATTGCCAATTTATTGCAGAGCGCGCGGCAATAGATGCAGCGATTGAGGAGTTTTTCTACAATCCGCATTTGGATGTGCTGTGTCTCGCATATAATGCGCAAAACGGGTTTGCGATTTCGCAAAACCTGATGATTACCTCTGACACTCAAACGATGAGTTGCTATATTTTAAAAGCCCCCGCTATTGCTCCGGTGTTGGAGTTGGTGCGCGTCAGCGTGGAGAACCTGGCGCGCGGGGGGGCGGGGTATGACTATGCGATTGACCGGGTCTGGAAGCGATTGCAGCGGCAGATGTTTTTTGCCCTCACAAAAGATCATTTCGCCCGGCAGCGGCCGTCTTTTTCAGACATCGAAAAAAGCTACCAAGATTATGGGTTATAACCCGGCTTTAATCGCCTGCCCCGCGACCCATCCGGAGGACCAGGCCCATTGGAAATTATACCCGCCGAGCCAGCCGGTGACATCCACACATTCGCCAATGAAATAAAGACCGGGTTGGGTTTTTGCCCTCATGGTTTTGGACGAGAGCGCAGCCGTATCCACCCCACCGACCATCACCTCGGCGGTGCGATAGCCTTCGGTGCCGGCGGGGGTGAGCTGCCATTGGGTGAGGCGCTCTGTAAGGTGGTCCAGCTGGGCGGCGGTGAGATCGGCGATGCGCTCGGGCAGAACAAGATCTTGCAGCACCAAGGGCACCAGTCGCGCGGGCAGGAGGCGGGTCAGGATGGTCAGAGGTGATTTCCGCCCTTCGGTTTCCTTTGCCTCTCTGACTGTGCGGCGCAGCGCCTCTTCTGGCAAAAGACCCAGCGTGAGAACCTCGCCCGGTGACCAATAGCTGGACACTTGCAAGGCCGCAGGCCCCGATAGGCCACGGTGGGTGAACAGGACAGCTTCCTCAAAAGCTGTGCCATTGGTCTGCAACCGCGCGGGGGCGGCGACGCCGCTTATGGACTGAAAGGCCTCCTGCTGAGCGCCTGAAAAGGTGAAGGGCACCAAGCCTGCATAGGTTTCGGTCACCGGAATGCCAAATTGTTGCGCCAGGCGCAGGGCAAAGTCTGTGGCCCCCATCTTCGGAATTGGCTTGCCGCCAGAGGCCACCACAAGATTATGCGCTGTGACCGCGCGCGGCCCCTGTGGGCCGATGAGCTGGATCGTGTAGCCCCCTTCCGTCGTTGAGACCGATTGCACCGAGGTGTTGAGCTGGAGCTGCGCCCCGGCCTCCGCCACGCCCTTGAGGAGCATGGCGACAATCTCCTTGGCTGAGCCATCACAAAACAATTGCCCCAGTGTTTTCTCGTGATAGGCGATACCACTGCGGGCCACCCAATCGATGAAATCCCATTGTGTGTAGCGGGCCAGGGCGGATTTGGCGAAATGCGGATTGCGGCTGATATAATTCTCCGCTGAGGCATAGAGATTGGTGAAGTTACAACGTCCACCGCCGCTGATGCGAATTTTTTCGCCCGCGGCTTTGGCGTGATCAATCACCAAGCATTTGCCCGGCGCTTGTGCGGCACAGATCAACCCAGCGGCTCCGGCGCCTATAATTAATGTATCAAAGTCCATAGGCGATGACTTGCCTGTTGTGGCGCAAATGGCAAGGCAATTGGCACTGGAAAAATGCGCAGAGTCCGGCTAATATTCTCCCAGACCTCAAAAATGGGGCGCAGTACAGGCGGTTTTAGAATGACAGAGATGGTACATGGGCCTTTGCCCGTTGAAGTACGCGATCCAATTTTGCCTCGGTGGTGGCGGACCGTGGACCGTTGGACGATGGCCAGTGTTCTGTTTTTGTTTATCTTTGGTTTGATCCTAGCCCTCGCTGCCTCGCCCCCGCTGGCCGAGCGCAACAATCTTGATGCGTTTTATTATGTGCACCGGCAAGCGGTCTTCGGTGGTTTGGCCCTTGTGGCCATGACCATCACTTCGATGATGTCCCCCGATACGGTGCGGCGCTGGGCCACGGTGAGCTTTGGCTGTGCGCTCCTGGCGCTGATCTTGCTGCCGATATTTGGAACAGATTTTGGCAAGGGCGCGACACGCTGGTATTCCTTTGGCTTTGCCTCCGTGCAGCCCTCTGAATTTATCAAGCCGGTCTTTGTTGTCTTTTCAGCTTGGTTGATCTCTGCCTCCTTTGAGCCAGGCGGACCTCCAGGCCGGATGATGTCTTTTGCCGTGGCCGTGGTGATTGCCGGGTTTTTGGCGCTTCAACCGGATTTCGGCCAGGCCAGTTTGATCCTCTTTGCCTGGGGCGTTATGTATTTTTGCGCCGGTGCGCCGCTTTTGTTCATTCTGTCCATGGCCGCCGCGACGGTTTTGGCCGGCTTTGTGGCCTATAATTACAGCGAACATTTCGCCCGGCGCATTGACGGCTATATGGCGGCAGATGTGGATCCGAACACCCAGCTTGGATATGCGGCCAATGCCATTCAAGAGGGGGGCTTATTTGGTGTGGGCACAGGTGAAGGCTCGGTGAAATGGTCCTTGCCCGATGCCCATACGGATTTCATCATTGCGGTGGCGGCTGAGGAATATGGCGTGCTGATGGTCTTGGTCATTTTAGGGCTCTTTGTGGTGATCGTTCTGCGGACTCTGGCCCGTTTGGTGCAAGAGCGGAACCTTTTTGTGCGTCTTGCCGGGACGGGTTTGGTGTCCATGTTTGGGGTGCAAGCCATGATCAACATGGGTGTTGCGGTGCGTTTGCTGCCGGCGAAGGGCATGACGTTGCCCTTCGTCAGCTATGGCGGTTCATCTTTGATTGCCGGCGGCATTGCTCTGGGTATGATCCTGGCCTTGACGCGCAGTCGCCCCCAAGGGGCTTTGAGCGCTGTGATGCGTGGATATTGATATGACACAACCTCCTCTTTTGGTTCTCGCAGCCGGTGGGACCGGCGGGCATATGTTCCCGGCGCAGGCCGTGGCTGAGGTCATGTTGGCGCGTGGCTGGCGGGTGGTTTTGTCCACCGATGCCCGCGGTGCGCGCTACACGGGCGGGTTTCCATCTGATGTTGTGATCGAGCAAGTCTCCAGCGCCACTTTTGCCAAGGGCGGGCTGATGAGCAAAATCTTGGTTCCAATCCGTATTGCATTGGGCATCACCACCGCACGGCGCAAAATGCGCCGGGATCGGCCAAATGTTGTGGTGGGCTTTGGCGGTTATCCGGCGATACCGGCGATGGGGGCTGCGACCTCGCTTGGTGTGCCTTGTATGTTGCATGAGCAAAACGGGGTTCTGGGGCGCGTCAATCAATTGTTTGCGCCGCGGGTCAATCAAATCGCCTGCGGCACATGGCCGACTGAATTGCCGCACGGGCTCACGGGTCACCATGTGGGCAATCCGGTGCGCGCGGAGATTTTGGCGCGCCATGCTGCGGGCTATATCGAGCCAGGCGATCATCCCATGAGCCTTTTGGTGATCGGGGGGTCGCAGGGGGCGCGGATCTTATCGGATGTGGTGCCTGCGGCGATTGCGTTATTGCCAAAGAGCTTGCTCAACAACCTGCGGATTGCTCAACAGGCCCGCGAAGAGGATCGCGCGCGGGTGCAGGCGGCCTATGACGATATGGGGCTACGCGCCGATGTCCGGTCTTTTTTCGACGACATCCCCGAGCGCATGAGTGAGGCGCAGCTGGTGATTAGCCGCTCTGGTGCCTCCTCTGTGGCCGATATCTCCGTTATTGGCCGCCCGTCGATTTTTGTCCCACTGGCGGCAGCCATTCGTGATGAGCAAACCGCCAATGCTCGCGAGTTGGTCGCGGCGGGGGGCGCGCGGCTTCTGACCGAAGACGCCTTTACGCCCGAGGCTTTGGCCGCTGAAATTCAAGATATATTAACCAATGGCCCTCAAGCCCATTCCATGGCCGAGGCGGCGTTGCGCTGCGCCAAACCTGAAGCGGCAAACACCCTTGCGGATATGATCGAGGCCTTGGCCGGGGAGACGTGATGAATAAAGTAACCAAACTGCCCGGCGACATTGGCGCGATTCATTTTGTGGGGATCGGCGGCATTGGCATGTCCGGCATTGCCGAGGTTCTTTTGGATCAGGGATACCGGGTGCAGGGATCTGACTTGAAAGCCTCAAAGATCACCCGGCGGCTTGAGCGTTTGGGCGCCACCGTGTTTTTGGGGCAGAGGGCTGAGAACTTGGCCGGTGCTGAGGTGATTGTTGTCTCCACAGCCATCAAGCCGGGAAACCCTGAATTGGATGAGGCGCGCAAGGCCGGCTTGCCGGTGGTGCGGCGTGCAGAAATGCTGGCGGAATTGATGCGGCTCAAGTCGAATGTGGCCGTGGCCGGCACCCATGGCAAGACAACCACCACGACGATGGTCTCAACCTTGCTGCATGCGGGTGGGTTTGATCCGACGGTGGTGAATGGCGGCGTAATTCATGCGTTTGAATCCAATGCCCGCACGGGCCAGGGAGAATGGATGGTCGTTGAGGCAGATGAAAGTGACGGGACATTCAATCGCCTGCCCGCGACCATTGCCGTGGTCACCAATATTGATCCTGAGCATATGGAGCATTGGGGCAGTTTCGACAATCTGCGCCAGGGCTTCTTCGAATTTGTGCATAATATCCCATTTTATGGTTTGGTTGTCTGCAACACTGATCACGCCGAAGTGCAGGCTTTGGTCGGTCGCATTACCGATCGCCGGGTCATGACCTATGGGTTCAACGCCCAAGCGGATGTGCGGGCTGTCAATCTCGCCTATGAAAAGGGTGCGGCGTTTTTTGATGTGGCGTTGCGTGATGGTCGGGTGATTGCCGATTGCACCCTGCCAATGCCGGGCGATCACAATGTCTCGAATGCTCTGGCGGCGGTGGCCGTGGCGCTGCATTTGGGTATGAGCGCGGAGACGATCCGCGATGGCCTGCGCAGTTTCAAGGGCGTTAATCGCCGCTTCACGCGGGTGGAAGAAATTGACGGGGTTACGGTTATCGATGACTATGCTCATCACCCTGTGGAAATTGCCGCCGCTCTCAAAGCGGCACGCCAATCACATGCGGGCCGGATCATGGCCGTGCATCAACCGCATCGCTACTCGCGTCTCAGTGATCTGTTCGAAGAATTTTGCACCTGTTTTAATGATGCAGATGTGGTTGGGATCACGGATATTTTCGCCGCAGGCGAGGCGCCCATTGAGGGGGCGGACCGTGACAGCCTTGTCGCTGGATTGACCAATCACGGGCATCGCAACGCGGTTGCGGTTGCCGATGAAGCAGCGCTTGGCGCGTTTCTTGCCGAGCAATGCAGACCGGGTGATATGTTAATCTGCCTTGGGGCGGGCTCGATCTCTGCTTGGGCGCATGGGCTGGCAGGTGAGGTTGAATAAGCGCTAGGCGGAACCCTTGCTGGGGCGGGTTGCCAGATAGACCCCGCCACCTGACACGAGAAGACCAACCCAAGCCAAAAGAGGCATTGGCTCGTCCAGGGTCAGCCAAGCGATCAAAGCGGCCAGCGGCGGGACCAGGAACAGCAGGGTCGAAACCCGAGAGACTTGCCCGGCGCGGATCATAGCCAGCAAAAGACCAACCGCCACCACAGAATTTCCAATGACCAAATAGGCCAGCGCCCAATAGAATGATGGCGTCCAATTTACCGCGGCAATTTCGGCCCAGTTCAGAAAGGGCAAAAGCCCCAGGAGCCCGGCGCTATAGCCAATCAAATTGGCGCTCACCGGGTGATGCGACAAGCCAAAGCGTTTTTCCCAAAGGGTCGCGAGGGTTATGCCGGCTAAGGCCAATGCGGCAAAACCAAAGCCGGCCAGCGGCGGCGGCCCAATCTCCAGACGCGCGACGATGACCGTGAGGGTGCCGATCATGGCAATCGCAAGGCCAAACCATTGCAGCCAGCTGACCGCTTCGCCGGTCCAGCGCGGCGCCAAAAGGGCAACCAAAATGGGCTGCAAGGAGAAGATGAGCGCCGCGGTGCCAGCGGCCACGCCATTGACAAAGGAAAAATACGCCATGCCGAAATAGACGGTTTGCATCAAGACCCCCACAAACCCAAGATGAAGGTAACCGCTGAGGGTTTTGGGCAGCGGTGGGCGCAAGATCGCAAATAAGGCCGCCATTATGGCAATAACGGCCGCAAATCGCAAAGCCAGCAAAGCCATGGGGGCGGCATCGACAAGGGCCACTTTGGCCACGACATACCCTGCCGACCAAAGCAGCAGGAACAAAAGCGGCGTGATGGCCAACCAAAGACGTTGCATGCGGTCTCCTCAGATCGATGGGCCTAGGATGGATCATTTTGGGGGACAGATGTACAGTGTGATTTGACCTAACGGCTTTGACTTGGCGGCCATGATCCGGTCTAAGCAAAGAGACTTAACTAAGGCGCAGATGATGACTCTTCCAACTCCCCGCGGGCGCTTGACGCTGAACCGCTCTTTGGCGGATCTCACATGGCTGCGTGTGGGGGGGGCCGCGGATGCGGTGTTCCAGCCAGCTGATCGGCAGGATTTGGCCGAATTTTTGGCGCAACTGCCACAAGAAAATGCGATTTTTCCAATGGGCGTTGGGTCGAACCTGATTGTACGGGATGGCGGGTTGCGGGCGGTGGTGATCCGTCTGGGGCGCGGTTTCAACGCGATTGAAATGGACGGTGATAGGATCCATTGCGGTGCGGCGGCCTTGGACAGCCATGTTGCGCGCAAAGCGGCGGAGGCCGGTCTTGATCTGACGTTTCTGCGCACGATCCCTGGCACTCTGGGCGGCGCGCTCAAGATGAACGCTGGCTGTTATGGGTCATATATCGCCGATGCTTTTGTCTGCGCCAGCGGTTATGATCGGGCGGGTCGTCCCGTATCCTTTGACGCGAAAACCCTTGGATTTTCTTATCGCAGCAGTGATTTGCCGCAAGATGTGGTCATCACTGATATCACCCTGCGGGCTTTGGGCCGGGATGCGCCGTCTCGGCTGCATCAAAAGATGACGGCTCAACTGGCCAAGCGCGATGAGACACAGCCCACCAAGGATCGCACCGCTGGCAGCACCTTTCGCAACCCCGCCGGCTTCAGCTCCACAGGTCAGGCCGATGACAGTCACGACCTGAAGGCTTGGAGCTTGATTGATGCGGCCGGATGCCGAGGGCTTGAGCTGGGCGGGGCGCAAATGTCCCCCAAACATCCGAACTTCTTGATCAACACCGGCCAGGCTACGGCAAAAGATCTCGAAGCTTTGGGAGAATTGGTGCGAAAAAAGGTTTACGATAAGAGTGGTTTGACGTTAGAGTGGGAGGTAATGAGGGTCGGAGACCCCAAGGACGACTAAACGCGATGCAAATCGCGGCAACAAAAGCCCCAAAGAGGGCGAATTATTGAGCGAGAACAGTGGGTATGTCGAGCAGGACTCCCAAAACTGTGGCCGTTTTGATGGGTGGGCGAGGCGCGGAGCGCGCGGTCTCCCTGTCGACAGGTCAAGAATGCGCCACCGCTTTGCGGCAGGCGGGCTATCGGGTTGTTCAGATTGATGCGGGCGCAGATCTTGTGGCGGAGTTGCAGCGGGTGCAGCCGGATGTCGTCTTCAACGCCTTGCATGGCCGCTGGGGCGAGGATGGCTGTGTCCAGGGGCTGCTGGAATGGATGCAAATTCCCTATACCCATTCCGGCGTGCTCAGTTCAGCATTGGCGATGGACAAACAGAAAACCAAAGAGGCCTATCGCGCCGCAGGCCTGCCGGTCGCCGATAGCCTATTGATTGCACGCGCAGATCTGGGCCGGATACACCCGATGGCTGTGCCTTATGTGATTAAGCCGAACAATGAAGGATCCTCGGTCGGGGTCTATTTGGTCGAAGAGGGCGCGCTTTGCCCGCCGTCCCTGTCTGACGATATGCCCGATCGGATAATGGTGGAAGCCTTTGCGCCGGGCCGTGAGCTGACCGCAACCGTTTTGG
This sequence comes from Planktomarina sp., assembly GCA_016780825.1. Classification (GTDB taxonomy): domain Bacteria; phylum Pseudomonadota; class Alphaproteobacteria; order Rhodobacterales; family Rhodobacteraceae; genus Planktomarina. The sequence continues at coordinate 9,999 of JADHLF010000011.1, forward strand.
GCGCGCGGGCCTTGACGGTCACGGATATTTTGACCGATCACTGGTATGATTATGAGGCGAAATATGCGCAAGGCGGATCTCGGCATGTTGTGCCGGCCAATTTGCCACCCGATATTTTTTCCGCCTGTTTGGACTATGCGCTTAAAGCGCATGAGGTTTTGGGCTGCCGCGGGATTTCGCGCACAGATTTTCGTTGGGACGAAGCCCGAGGGCTGGAGGGTTTGGTCCTGCTGGAAACCAACAGCCAACCCGGGATGACGCCCACGTCGCTCTCGCCCGAGCAGGCCGAGGCGGTGGGGATCTCTTTTTGTGATTTGTGCAGGTTTTTGGTGGAGGATGCCTCATGCAACCGTTGAGCGCACCGCCTCGATTGATCGCGCCAAAACGTGGCGTGGATCGCAGTGTTGCGGTGGATCCCGCGCCTTCGGTTCTGAGCTATCGGATGCAACGCCTTTGGCTGACGCCGATTTTTCGTGCCTGGGTGCGGGTGGGCCTGCCGGCCTGTTCGATTGTGGGTCTGGTTTGGATGTTTTTGTCCCAAGATGAAAATCGGGCCTATCTGCGCAGTATGGTTCAAGAGGCGCAGGTCAGCGTGCAAAACCAACCGGTTCACCAATTGCAGACCTTGACCATTGAGGGGGCATCGCCGCTCTTGGCGCAGGAAATTCGGGCGGAATTTGGCGATCTTTTTCCCATCAGCGCGTTTGAATTGGATCTTGAGGCCATGCGCCGCTGGATCATGGAGATCCCCTCCGTGGAGCATGCCGCGGTGATGGCATCACCTGGCGGCTTGCTGTCGGTGCAGGTGAGTGAAATTGCGCCAGAATTCATTTGGCGCACAGTTGAAGGCCTGCAGCTGGTCTCGGCGCAGGGCGAGGTGTTGCGCCGGGTTGAGCGGCGTGCCGATTTTGCGCATCTGCCTTTGATTGCGGGAAAGGGGGCTTTGGAGGCCCTGCCGGAGGCGCGCGCTTTGCTGGATAAGGTGGCGCCGGTGCTCGATAGATTGCGCGGTTTGGTGCGCATTGGCGAACGGCGCTGGGATGTTGTGTTGCTCGATGGGCAAACGATTGCCCTGCCAGAGGCCAATCCGGACCCTGTTTTGGCCCAGGTACTCGTACTCAGCGCGGCGCAGGATCTGTTTGAGCGTGATATCTTGATGATGGATTTTCGCAATCCACGCCGTCCCACTCTGCGTCTGCGTCCGCAAGCTCTGGCGGGGTTGAAACAGGTTAAGGGCGTGACATTTTCGGAGTTTGCCAAATGAATGATCTTTACCAGGCTCAACGGGCCATGCGCGCTTTGCGCACCACGGCAATCCAACGCGGGGTCATCGCGGTGATGGATGTCGGCAGCTCAAAAGTGGCCTGTCTGATTTTGCGGTTTGATGGGCCGAGAGAGATTTCATCGGGCGAGGTTATTGGATCAATGGCCGGACAGTCAAGCTTTCGGGTGATCGGCGCGGCCACGACAAAATCGCGGGGCATGCGCTTTGGTGAAATTGAGTCGATGGCAGAGACCGAACGGGCCATTCGCACTGCGCTGCAAGCCGCTCAAAAAATGGCCTTGGTGCGCGTGGATCACGTCATTGGCTGTTTTTCCGGCGGCGCACCGCGCAGCTATGGGGTTTTTGGCCAGGTTCCGATCGAAGATGATGCGGTGCAGTCACAGGATATTGGCCGGGTGTTGGCGGCCTGTGATCTGCCCGATTTTGGCGAACACCGTGCGGTGATGCACGCGCAGCCGATCAATTTTACCTTGGATGACCGCGCGTGGATGGCCGATCCGCGCGGCCATGTTGGGCAAAATCTGTCCGCTGATTTGCACATTTTGACAGTGGAGGAAAGGGCCATACAAAACCTCAGCCATTGCGTGAAACGCTGTGACGTTGAGCTGGCTGGCGTTGCCTCCTCGGCCTATGTTTCGGCGCATGCGGCTTTGGTTGAAGATGAGCAAGAGCTGGGTGCGGCCTGCATTGATATGGGTGGCGGGGCGACAGGCATCTCTGTTTTCTTCAAAAAACATCTGATTTATGCCGACAGCGTGCGGATGGGCGGCGATCACGTCACCAGCGATATCTCAATGGGTCTGCAAATTCCAACCGCTTCGGCAGAGCGGCTTAAAACCCTGCACGGGGGGTCCATGGCCATGGAGGTGGATGATCGTGAGATGATTGAAACGGGCGGCAATAGTGGCGATTGGGAACATGACCGCCGACAAGTGAGCCGGTCGGAATTGATCGGAATTATCCGCCCAAGGATTGAGGAAATTCTGGAAGACGTGCGCGACCGGCTTGATGCCGCCGGATTTGACAATCTGCCCGGCAAACAAATTGTTTTGACCGGTGGGGCCAGTCAAATCCCTGGGCTTGATGGTCTGGCGGCGCGAATTTTGGGCCAACATGTGCGCCTCGGCCGCCCCGTTCGGGTGCAGGGTCTGCCACAAGCGGCCACAGGACCTGCCTTTTCTGGCGTGGTGGGCTTGGCGCTCAATGCAGCACATCCACAGGATGAATGGTGGGACTTTGAGGTTCCACAACCGCAAATCGTGGGGCGCCCGCTGCGTCGCGCGCTGCGTTGGTTTCGGGACAATTGGTAAAAGGACCCTATGGCGGGCAGCAAAATTTAGCATATGAGGGAGTTTTTAATGCTATATTTTGTAAAAATGGAGAGTTTTTTCGTGACGCGAGTCAAAACTGGCGTTACAATCGTTAACAATTAGATGGGCCGCTGAGCAGAGCGGACAAAGCAGGTGGATAAAATTATGGCTCTAAACTTAACCATGCCCGAGCAGGATGACTTGAAACCCCGGATCACGGTCTTCGGTGTTGGCGGTGCAGGCGGTAATGCTGTCGACAATATGATTGAAAAAGAGCTTGAGGGCGTTGAATTTGTGGTTGCAAATACCGACGCGCAAGCTCTGCAGCAATCCAAAGCTCCGGTGAAAATTCAGATGGGCCTTAAAGTGACAGAAGGTCTTGGCGCCGGGGCCAAAGCCAGCGTTGGCGCGGCGGCGGCTGAAGAAAGCATCGAACAAATTGTAGACCAACTGGCCGGCGCGCATATGTGCTTTATCACCGCCGGCATGGGCGGCGGCACAGGCACGGGGGCGGCGCCGATCATTGCGCAAGCCGCACGTGAGCTTGGTGTGTTGACCGTCGGTGTTGTGACCAAACCCTTCCAGTTTGAGGGCAGCAAGCGCATGCGTCAGGCCGAAGAGGGTGTTGAAGCGCTGCAAAAAGTTGTCGACACTCTGATTATTATTCCAAATCAAAACCTGTTCCGCCTGGCCAATGAAAGCACCACCTTTACCGATGCGTTTAGCATGGCAGATGATGTACTGTATCAGGGTGTAAAAGGCGTGACTGATTTGATGGTCCGCCCAGGCCTGATCAACCTTGATTTCGCCGATGTGCGCGCCGTTATGGACGAAATGGGCAAGGCGATGATGGGGACAGGCGAGGCCAGCGGCGAAAACCGCGCGGTTGAAGCGGCAGATAAAGCTGTGTCTAATCCTCTGCTCGATGAGATTAGCCTGCGTGGCGCAAAGGGCGTCTTGATCAATATCACCGGGGGCGCTGATTTGACCCTGTTTGAGTTGGACGAAGCCGCCAATCGCATCCGCGAAGAGGTCGATCCAGACGCAAATATCATTGTTGGCTCCACTTTGGACACGACATTGGCAGGGGTGATGCGGGTTTCTGTGGTTGCCACGGGCATTGATGCGGATCAGTCCAACCATGCTTCTGCACTGCCATCGCGGCGCGCGACAGCACAGGCGGAGGTGGCGGCATCAGAAGATGACCAGGCAGCAGAGCAACCTGTTGCCCTCGAGTTCCCATTTGACTCAGAGGCCGAAGCGCAGAGCGGTGCGGCGATGGAGATGGAGCAGGATGATATTCCGGCGCCCGCTTATCAGCCGCAACTGGAAGAGACCGAGCCATTTGTTGTGCCTGAGCCAGAGGCTCCGGCGGCATTTGCTCCAACGCCTCCGGGCACGCCAACGCCAGAAGCTATGGCTCGGCTGCGTGCGGCTGTAGCGCGCGTGCCAGAAACGACTGAGCCGCGGATGTCCGCCGGGCAACGGTCTTTCGGAGAGCCCGCCGCACCGGCTAAAGGCAAATTTGGCATTAACTCTTTGATCAATCGCATGACGGGGATGGGCGGCGACTCGGCCACGTCAGAGCCACTGGCATCCGCATCCTCCCTGCGTCCAGAGCGCTTTGAAACCGATGAGACCGGCAATGAGGCGGATGAGAGAATTGAGATACCGGCGTTTTTACGCCGACAGGCCAATTGATCCCAATACCTCCCTGAATTGCGAAAAAGGCGCCAATTGGCGCCTTTTTCATTATGAAAAATAATAAGTTATTTGTTTTCGCTCCTCAAAAGGCGCGTGGTTGCTGATTGCGATTTGGGAATGTTTCAAACGGTTGCAAACTGTGTGTTGCGTCGACCGGGCACACAAACTAGCGATACAGCAGTTAAATCAGTTCGAAAAATAGAGGTCCTTTTGCAAAAAACACTGAAATCAGACGTGGTGTTCACGGGCGTGGGTCTGCATTGCGGACGCGAGGTGACCTTGCGTGTGCGGCCTGCGGCGGCGCAGACCGGCATTTGGTTTCGGCGCACAGATATCTCTGATGCGGACCCGTTTATTTCAGCAAGTTGGCAATATGCCGTGCACACAGCGCTGTGCACACGTTTGGTCAATGCGGATGGTTTGGGCGTGTCGACGGTCGAGCATGTCATGGCGGCCATCGCTGGCTGCGGGATTAACAATGCTGTTGTTGAGCTGGATGGACCAGAGGTGCCGATTATGGACGGTTCGGCGCTTGAGTTTGTTCGGGGCTTCTTGAAGGCTGGGCTTATTGAGCAAGCCGCACCTGTTCAGGTGCTGGAAATCTTGCAAACGGTCGAGGTGGAGGAGAATGGCGCCTATGCGGCTTTGATGCCCTTCGGCGGAATTGAGATGGATTTCTCAATCGATTTTCCAGATGCGGCGATTGGGCAGCAATCCAAAACGCTCAATCTTGCCAATGGAAGTTTTGTGCATGAGCTTTGCGATAGCCGGACATTTTGCAGAAATTCGGATGTGCAAGTGATGCGCTCCAACGGTTTGGCCCTGGGCGGCACCTTGATGAATGCGGTTGTGATTGAGGGCGCGGATGTTTTAAGCCCCGGCGGCATGCGGCATCCTGATGAACCGGTGCGTCACAAAATGCTGGATGCTATGGGCGATCTTGCACTTGCGGGTGGGCCGATTATTGGCCGCTATGTCGGGCGGCGCGCGGGTCACACCTTGACCAATAAGCTGCTGCGCAAGCTGTTTTCCCAAAGGGACGTCTTCCGCAGGGTGGATTGTGATGACCAGATGTCCATGCGCCTTCCCGGGGCCGGATTGGTTCAGGAAGACGTGCATAATTTCGTATAGCGGCACGCTTGTGGATAAAAAATTAAACTCTTTCATTTTGCCACAATTATTTCTGTGCTAACTCTATCTGTGAATTAAGGATGAGGGTAACCATGCGGTCTCACTATGTGATTCTTCTTTGTTTTTTGATGTTTGCGACTGCTGGATGCAGCGCGCTGAAAAATGAACCGAAAATCGATATTGATACCTATTCGGCCAAAGAGATTTACGATCTGGCGGAGGATAGGCTCGCGAAGAAGCGTCCGCAGGATGCTGCGAAATATTTTAGCGAGATTGAACGGCTCTACCCCTATTCGGAATGGGCCAAGCGTGGGCTCATCATGCAGGCTTATAGTTTTCACATAGATAAAGACTATGAAAACAGCCGCAGCGCGGCGCAACGCTACATTGATTTCTTCCCTGCCGCTGAAGATGCGGCCTATGCGCAGTATATACTGGCGTTAAGCTATTATGATCAAATCTCGGAAGTTGGCCGGGATCAGGATGTGACCGTCAAGGCCTTGCAAGAATTGCGACTGCTGATAGAGCGCTACCCTGACAGCAAATATGCAAAAGAATCGGCAGAGAAATTTGACATGGCGTTCAGCTTTTTGGCGGCCAAAGAGATGGAAGTTGGTCGATATTATTTGCAGCGCGGATATTACACCTCCGCGGTCAACCGGTTTCGCAAGGTTGTGCAAGACTTTCGCACGACCGAACAAACTCCAGAAGCCCTATATCGTTTGATCGAATGCTACCTGTCTCTGGGTCTGAGGGGTGAGGCGCAATCGGCGGCGGCGATTTTGCAAGAAAGCTATAGCAGCACGCCGTGGCACAGAGACAGTTTAACATTGCTCAGTGGCAAGGGTCTGCTTCCGGATGCGGGCGGGCAAAATTGGCTCTCCACCATCTACCGCCAGACGATCAAGGGCCAATGGTTGTAACCAAAGCGAGGCGGCGATGCTGCGTGGGTTAAGCGTTCGTGATATATTGATCATTGATCATTTAGAGCTGGAATTTCAGCCGGGGCTCAATGTGTTGACCGGGGAAACCGGCGCGGGAAAATCCATTTTGCTCGATTGTCTCGGCTTTGTTTTGGGCTGGCGTGGTCGGGCCGAGCTGGTGCGCCAAGGCGCAGAGCAAGGCGAGGTGGTTGCCTGGTTTGAGGTGCCTGCTGACCATCCGGTGAATGAAATTCTCAAAGAGAGCGGGATCGAACCGGAAGATGAGTTGATCCTGCGCAGGATAAACAGCCGTGATGGGCGCAAGACCGCCTTTGTCAATGACCGGAGGTGCTCGGGGCAGGTTCTGCGCGACATCAGCGAGACATTGTTGGAGCTGCATGGGCAACACGATGATCGTGGCCTCTTGGATGTGAAAGGCCACATGAGCTTGCTGGATGAATTCGCCCAAGCGGTCCCTTTGCGAGAGGAGACGCGGCAGGCTTGGCGTGCGCTCAGCTTGGCCAAGGCGGAACGTGCGGATTTGGCTGCGCAGATTGCCGCCTTGGCGGCAGAGGAAGATTATCTGCGCCATACGGTCGATGAGCTGGAGGCTTTGGAGGTTCAGATCGGCGATGAAGGCCAATTGGACGCCCAGCGTCGGCTGATGAAGGCCGCTGCCAAGATCCGCACCGATGTAGACAAGGCCTATCAAGCGATCTCACCTGAGGGTGCTGAGGGGCAGATCAGCGATGCCAGCCGTTGGCTGGCGGAAGCGTCCGAGCATTTGGATGGTCAATTGGATGCGGCGATGGAGGCTTTGGATGGGGCCTTGAACATGCTTGCATTGAGCCAGCAAGAAATTGACAAAGTGTTGCAAGACTTGAGTTTTGATGCCTCCGAATTGGAACAAACCGAGGAACGCTTGTTCGCCATTCGGGCTGCCGCCCGCAAACACGCGGTATTGCCCGATGAGCTGCCAAATGTTGCTCAGAAATTGAGCGCGAAGTTGCAGACTTTGACCAGTGGCACGGCCGGACTGGATGCTTTGCAACGCAGGGTGGCGGCGGCGGAGGTGACCTATCAGCATCCGGCACAGAGGTTGCATGCTGCGCGCGTTTCGGCCGCCGAGGCGCTCGACCTGGCAATGGCCGCAGAGTTGGCGCCGCTCAAGATGGAGCGGGCGATTTTTAAGACCGAGATTTCTCCCAGCGATGCGGGGCCAAACGGCACCGATACCGTGGCCTTTACCGTGGCCACCAATCCTGGCGCACCAACGGGCGCTTTGGAGAAAATTGCCTCTGGCGGTGAATTAAGTCGCTTTCTATTGGCGCTCAAGGTCTGCTTGTCGGAACGCACACTTCAGCGCACGATGATCTTTGATGAGATTGACCGCGGTGTCGGCGGCGCCACAGCCGATGCGGTTGGGCGGCGTTTGGCGCAATTGGGGGCTGAAGGGCAGGTTTTGGTCGTAACCCATTCGCCGCAGGTTGCGGCGCTGGCTTCGGCGCATTGGCGCGTGGAGAAGCGGGTGGAGGATGACAAAACGCTCTCAACAGTTGTGGCGCTGACACCACAGGAGCGGGTGGATGAAATTGCCCGCATGCTGGCGGGCGATGTGGTCACCGATGAGGCCCGCGGCGCGGCGCGTTCTTTGCTGGGCGCGCTTTAGACCTGCTCTATGGTGATCTTGTCATTGAGGTAAAATGCCAAGTGATCCTTGATTTTGGCCATCGCCTCTTTTGGCGCCTCATAGCTCCAAGCCACGTTTTCAATGGGCCCGTTCTTGGTGATAATCGAAAAATAGCTGGCATCGCCCTTATGCGGACAATGGGAGGTTTTGTCTGTTTGATCCAGAAATGCCATGGCGATGTCATCGCTGGGAAAGTAGATCACCGGATCATAGCCCCGCTCTGTGAGCTCCAAAGCTCCGCGGGTTTCTGCGATAACCGCGCCTGCGGCGAGTAAGGACCATTTGCCGGACAAGGCTCTAATTTTTATATGTTCTGTCATGATGTGCCCTTGTCCCACTCCTAGTGGTCTGTGTCAAATGCGACGCGTGGCCTGTGCCAACCATTGAGCTGTTTCGGGCTCGAGCAAAGGTGCAAGTTTTGCATATACCTCGTGGTGGTAAGCGTTCAGCCAATTTTTTTCGCCGCATGTCAGCACGGTCGTTTCAACCAAGCGCAGGTCAATGGGGGCGAAGGTGAGTGTTTCAAAGGCCAGCATGGCGCGATCATCGCCGCCGGGCAGGGGCTCTGCATCGATCACCGTGATGAGGTTTTCGATGCGAATGCCAAAGGCGCCGGGGCGATAATATCCCGGCTCATTCGAAAGAATCATGCCCGGTTGCAAGGGCACATTGCCGGCGCGCGACAACCGTTGCGGTCCCTCGTGAACTGACAGAAAACTGCCAACCCCGTGACCGGTGCCGTGGTCATAATCCTGCCCAGCGGCCCAGAGGGGCGCGCGGGCAATGGCATCGATATCATGGCCGGCCAATCCCTTGGGAAAGCGCAGCTGTGATATGGCAATCATGCCCTTCAGAACGCGGGTGAAGGCTTGTCGCATTTCGAGGCTTGGGCTGCCAATGGGCAGGGTGCGAGTGATATCGGTGGTGCCATCTTGATATTGCGCGCCGCTGTCGACCAACAGAAGGCTGTCAGGGTCCAAGGGGCGGTTGCTTTTCTCGGTGACCCGATAATGCACCACGGCCCCATTTGGGCCAGATCCGCTGATGGTGTCAAAGCTGATGTCATGCAACAGGTTGGTGGCGGCGCGGCAGGTTTCAAGCTGGGCTACGATGTCAATTTCGCTGAGCTGGGAGGTATCGGCCCGGTCAAACCAGGCAAGAAACCGTACCACGGCCGCGCCATCGCGCAGATGCGCCGCCCTGCAACCGTCCAGTTCAATGCGCGTTTTGCAGGCTTTAGGCAGGCTACAGGGATCAAGACCGCGCAAAATCTTTGCCGGACCTGCTGACAGCGCCTCGAAGGCGGCTTGGGGCAAAGAGGCCGGCTCAATCAAAACCGTGCCTGTGAGATCTTTAAGATGTCTGGAAAAGGCGTCCCAAGGGGCAAGTGTCACGGTGCCCGGCAGCGTCAGATTGGCAAATTTTGCCACATCGCCAAAGAGCGTCAGTGCGCCATCGGCGGATAGGAGCCCGAAACAATGGACGATCGGCGTGCGCGGCACGTCACTGCCACGCAGATTGAGCAACCAACACAGGCTATCTGGCAGGGTGATGACAGCGGTTTGCGCAGATTGCGCCGCAATAGCCGCGCCCAAACGGCGGGTTTTCTCTTCGGCGGTATCGCCGCAAAGATGCGGCGGATGCGCCCAGGCCGGGGCATTTGGCGCGCTCGGGCGATCGGTCCAAATCACGTCCACCCCATTGGAACTGGCCGCCAGTGAGATACCCGTGCCTTCCAATCCCATGCGCAGAGTTTCGATCTGCTCGACCGTATGAAGCCAAGGGTCAAACCCAATCACCGCGCCGGGCGCGGCATTGCTTGAAAGCCAGTCATGTAACGCAGTTTCGGGCCAATGCACGGGCGTGAAATCGTCTGCCACCTGCTGGCCCACCTGTAACCGATAGCGCCCGTCGATAAAGATGCCAGCAGTGGCTTGCAAAATGCAGGCAAATCCCGCCGATCCGGTAAATCCGGTGAGCCAAGACAGGCGCTCATCGCAGGGGGCCACATATTCGCCCTGGTGACGATCGGCCCGCGGGACGATAAAGCCATTCAATTTCTGCTTTGCCATCCAGGCGCGCAATTGCGCCAAACGCGGCGGGCCCTGTTCGGGAGAGGTGGAGGAGTCGAAGGTTTGAAACATGGAACGGTTCCTTGTTCGCCAGCATTTGGTGCGTGCAGATTGAGCCAAGGCCGGGTTTGCGGCAATGGGCAATTTGCGTTTTGAACTTATCCCGTCCGTTTAAGGCCCATGACCCGGGCCCGCGCACGCGCGTCGCTTTCAAATAGGGCGGCGAGTTGTTCGGTCATTGCGCCGGCCAATTGTTCCACATCGGTGATGGTCACGGCGCGATCGTAATAGCGGGTGACATCATGACCGATACCAATTGCCAAGAGCTCAACTTGCCGGCGTTTTTCGACCATGGCAATCACATCGCGCAGGTGCTTTTCCAGATAATTGGCAGGGTTGACGGACAGCGTGCTGTCATCCACCGGCGCCCCATCAGAAATCACCATCAAAATTTTTCGAGACTCGTGGCGGACGGTCATGCGGCGATGCGCCCACTCTAGGGCTTCGCCGTCGATATTCTCTTTGAGCAGCCCTTCTTTCATCATCAACCCTAGATTGGGCCGGGCGCGGCGCCAGGGGGCGTCGGCGCTTTTGTAGATGATATGGCGCAGATCGTTGAGGCGACCAGGACCCTGGGGGCGGCCTTCCGCGAGCCATTCCTCACGGCTTTGCCCGCCTTTCCATGCACGGGTGGTGAAACCCAAAATCTCAACCTTCACGCTGCAACGCTCCAAGGTGCGGGCCAGCACATCGGCACAGATGGCCGCGATGGAGATGGGACGACCGCGCATAGAGCCGGAATTGTCGAGCAAGAGCGTCACGCATGTGTCGCGGAATTCTGTGTCTTTTTCGACCTTGAAGGACAGCGGCGTTGTGGGATTGGCAATCACCCGCGCCAGACGCCCTGCATCCAAGGTGCCCTCCTCAAGATCAAACTCCCAACTGCGGTTTTGCTGCGCCTGCAAGCGACGTTGTAGCTTGTTGGCCAAGCGGCTGACGGCCCCTTTTAGAGGCTCCAGCTGTTGATCAAGATAGGCGCGTAAACGCTCCAGCTCCTGCGGCTCCGCCAAATCTTCGGCCCGAATTTCTTCATCAAATTCTGTGCGATAGACCATGTATTGCGGATCTGCATCTGAGACGGGTTGCGGTGCTGGTGGCTCGAGCGGAGCCTCGCCCTCGGGCAGCTCCATTTCTTCGCCCATGTCACTGTCGGCCATGTCATCCATCGAGACTTGCGCCGTTGAAGCATCTTGCTGCTTATCTTGGCTCTGTTCTGGATTGGCATCATCTTGCTCTTCAGCATCATCATCTTCGCCGGTGCTGTCGGGTTGATCGTCTTGATCTTCATCTGCATCGGCCTGATCCTCGGCGTCCTCATCTTCGAAGTCGGGGTCGTCGCCGAGCTGGTCCCCATAGCCTAAATCGCGAATAATCTTACGGGTGAATTTCGCAAACTCTGCTTGATCGGCCAAAATCTCTTCGATTGTGCCGAGACTGCCGCCGGTTTGCCCCTCAATGAAATCGCGCCAGAGATTCATCACATTGGCAGCATCGGGCGGCAGGTCGCGCCCAGTGGCAAGGTGGCGCACCAAATAGCCGGCAGCCGTGGCCAGGGGAGCTTGGCTGGCTTCGCGAATATCGCCAAAGCCCTGACGCAAAGCTTCATTTTCAATCTTTGCATCAATATTGGTATGGGTGCCGGGCATGGCGCGGGCACCAACCGCCTCGCAGCGCGCTGTTTCCATCGCATCATAGATGTCGCGGGCCATTTGTCCCTGCGGAACATAGCGGTCGAATGTGCTTGCGTCATGGAATTTGTGGCGCAGGGCCAGAGCATCAGCGGTGCCGCGGGCCAAACGCACCTCCTGCGCCGTGAGCCGCCGGCTGACCTGTGGCAGCCGGATCGAGTCGCGCGTCGCCCCTGGCGGATCCACCGAATAGGTGACCGAGAGCTCGGCATCATCGGCCATAACCTTGGTTGCTTCGGCCAGTGCCTTTTTGAACGGATCGGCAGGATTGTCGTTATTTTGCATCAATATGATCCACTTAGGGCCCGCTGAATTGGCGGCTTACGACATGCTCGTCGATACGGCCGATTCTGGCAATTCTTCGTCAAAGCAGCGCTGGTAGAATTCCGCGACCGTTTGACGTTCCAGCTCGTCGCATTTGTTCAGGAAGCTCAAGCGGAACGCATAGCCGATATTGCGGAAAATTTCGGCATTTTGCGCCCAAGCGATGACCGTGCGCGGGGACATTACAGTGGACAGATCACCATTTTTGAAAGCGGTGCGCGACAGATCGGCGACAGTGACCATCTGTTTGATGGTGCGGCGACCGCTTTCGGTATTGTAATGCGGGTTCTTTGCAAGAACAATGGCAGCTTCTGCCTCAACGGAGAGATAATTCAACGTAGAGACCAGGCTCCACCGGTCCATTTGCCCTTGGTTGATTTGCTGCGTGCCGTGATAAAGCCCGGTGGTGTCGCCAAGACCCACGGTATTGGCCGTCGCAAAAATACGGAAATATGGGTGAGGGTTGATCACTTGGTTTTGATCCAGCAAGGTCAATTTGCCGTCCACTTCCAAAACGCGCTGGATCACAAACATCACATCCGCGCGCCCGGCGTCATATTCATCAAAGACAATCGCAGTGGGATTGCGCAGTGCCCAGGGCAAAATACCTTCTTGGAAATCGGTGACTTGCTTGCCGTCCTTGAGCTTGATGGCGTCTTTCCCAATGAGGTCGATGCGGCTGATATGGCTGTCGAGGTTCACGCGAACGGCTGGCCAGTTCAATCGGCTGGCGACCTGTTCGATATGGGTGGATTTGCCGGTGCCGTGATACCCTTGGATCATAACGCGGCGGTTATAGGCAAAGCCCGCGAGGATGGCCAAAGTGGTGTCCGGGTCAAATTTATAGGTGCTGTCGATATCTGGCACGCGGGAGGTGCGATCGGCAAAGCCTTTCACGACCATATCTGAGTCGATTCCAAATACTTCGCGAACCGAAATATCTTGTGTTGGATGCGTGTCGATATCTAAACTTGTGTCAGCCATTGTCTCATTCCTTTGTGCCCCGGCAGTGCGCCGCGCTGTTCGTGCAACATAATGCGGCAAACGGCAAGGGAAAGACAAAATCCACAGTGCGCTGCGCCATGAGCCTTCTGGCCCTATGTTTTTATTGAATTGGGTTCCTTATTGCGCTGTGCTGTCCGCGATGGCGGCGTAAGTTGGTTTATTTAAAGCTGCGGCTTTCTTTGATTTGATCCCAAGCCCAGACCACTTCGCCCAATTGCTCTTCTTGGCTGCGGTCGCCACCATTCATATCGGGATGCAGCACTTTGATCAGGGATTTATAGGCTTTGCGAATTTCAGCCTTGGTCCAGTGATCTTTGGCTTCCAAAATATCCAACGCGCGCCGTTCCGAAGATGGCAACTTGCGGGTGGCCCCGGTGATGGATTTTCCAGGATTTTGCGTCGCATTGGCGCCCAAAACTTGATGCGGGTCATCCACGCCAAGGCGGGCCCAAGCCCGTTGCTCTTCAGTGGAGCGAAATGGTTTGGTTTCGCGCTCCCACACGCGGTCACTGTCCATTTGTCTTTGCAGCTCTTCTTCGGTGTTTCCATCAAAGAAGTTCCATTTCAGATTATACTCGCGCACATGTTCTTTGCAGAACCAAAAGTAATCGTCCAAAATATCTGGCGATTTGGGTGCACGGTATTTCCCGGATTCAGCACAGCCGGCATGCTCGCATTTGCGCGTTGAGGTCTCGAAAGCGCCTGACATGCCCCTGCGACTGCGTGGATTGTTCTTTTTGGCCGTGGATACGGACATATCAAAACCGAAGGGATCGTCCTTCTTCATCGCATTAACCTTTCCGACTCGGAGATCAGAGTTTAGACCTGAATGAGAAAGATGAAAGGGGTCGAGATGAGAAAACTGGACAGAACGGCGGATCTAATCGAAAAAACTCTGCGCGAGGCGTTTAATCCGCAGGAATTAGAGGTTGCAGATGTGTCAGAAGCGCATCGCGGGCATTCCGGCTTCCAAGAGGGCGGGGAAAGCCACTTCGAGGTGCGCATCACGGCGACTCATTTTTCCGGCATGAGTCGCATTGCCCAGCACCGCGCCATTCATGCAGCGCTCGGGCGTGATTGTATCGAACGGATCCACGCATTGGCCTTGACCGTGCGCAGCGCTTAGGCAGGGTCCCAGACCCTCAGAGCTTACAGCGCCAGTTTCGCCGCCACAATTTGATTGACCACCTGCGGATTGGCCTTGCCACCCGTGGCCTTGATCACTTGCCCGACAAACCAGCCCGCCAATTTTGGATTTTGCTTGGCTTTTTCCACTTGGGCTGGATTGTCGGCGATGATTTGATCGACAGCAGCCTCAATCGCGCCAGTGTCTGTGACCTGTTTCATGCCGCGGCTCTCGACGATTTCGGCTGGGGTGCCACCCTCGGTATAGACAATTTCAAACAAGTCCTTGGCGATCTTGCCCGAAATCTCGCCACTTGAAATCAAGTCAATAACGCCGCCGAGTTGATCGGGGCTGACTGGGCAATTGGCGATGGTGACATCATCTTTTTTCATCCGGCCGAACAGTTCATTGATGACCCAATTGGCCGCAACCTTGCCATCACGGCCCTGCGCCACTTTTTCGAAATAGCTGGCGTTCTGCGTTTCAGCGGTCAAGACAGAGGCGTCATAGTTGGACAGGCCAAAATCATTGATAAAGCGGGATTTCTTGGCATCTGGCAGCTCCGGAAGCTGCGCTGCCAGATCATCAATCCACTCTTGTTCAATCTCCAAAGGCAGCAGGTCCGGGCAGGGGAAATAGCGATAATCATGCGCTTCCTCTTTTGAACGCATGGAACGGGTTTCGTTTTTATCCGCGTCATAAAGCCGGGTTTCTTGGGTCACCTCGCCGCCGTCTTCCAATATGGCAATTTGCCGGCGGGCCTCATAGTCAATCGCCGCCTGCATGAAACGCATGGAGTTCATATTCTTGATCTCGCAGCGTGTGCCGAGGTGGGAGAAATCTTGCGTGGCTTGATATTTTTCGTAATCCCCAGGCCGGCAGACAGAGACATTGACATCGGCCCGCAGGCTGCCGTTTTGCATATTGCCATCGCAGGTGCCGAGATATTGCATGATTTGGCGCAGCTTGGTGACATAGGCCGCCGCCTCTTCGGGGCCGCGAATGTCTGGGCGGCTGACGATTTCCATCAAGGCAACGCCGGTGCGGTTGAGATCCACAAAAGAATTGTTGGGGTCCATATCATGCACCGATTTGCCGGCATCTTGCTCCAGGTGAATACGTTCAATGCGCACCAAACGGGCTGTTCCGTCGCCCAATTCGACGAAGACCTCACCCTCTCCGACAATCGGGTGGTAAAGCTGGCTGATTTGGTAACCCTGTGGCAAGTCGGGGTAGAAGTAGTTTTTCCGATCAAAGGCTGAGAATGTGTTGATCTGTGCTTTGAGCCCAAGCCCGGTGCGCACCGCTTGGGCCACGCATTCCTCGTTGATCACCGGCAACATGCCCGGCATGCCCGCGTCCACAAAGGCGACATTTGAGTTCGGCTCGGCACCAAACTGGGTGGAGGCCCCGGAAAAGAGCTTGGCTTTTGAGGTCACTTGCGCATGGACCTCAAGGCCGATCACCAGTTCCCAATCATGTTTTGCCCCGGCAATGACCTTGGGTTTGGGTGTCTCAAATGTTTGGTCCAGCATAGCAGTGCCCCGATAAATCTTAGTGTTTGCCTGTGTTCTACGGTGAACAGCCGCCCTCGACAAGATGCGCCTGACCGATCCTGATGTTTTACGCCCCCAAAAGCCGGGTGACCATCTCCCTTGTGTCCCGCGACAGATTGGGCTTTGCCGCAAGGCGGCTGAGCTCTGCACACATAAGTGCTTGACGCTCTTTGTCATAGCGGCGCCATGTTTCGAAGACGGTGGTCATGCGCGCGCAGAGTTGCGGATTGATGTCATCCAGAGCAATCAGCTGATCGGCCACCAACGCATAGGCGGATCCATCGGCTTGGTGAAACGCCGCAGGCGTCATGGCCAAGGCGCCGATCAATGCGCGGAATCGGTTTGGATTTTTCAAATTGAAATCAGCATGTTTCAGCAAGTCGCGCGCAATAGCCACGGCTTGGCTTGCCGGGCAGGCGGTGACTTGTAGGCTGAACCATTTGTCGATCACCAGACGCTCATGGCGCCATTGCTGGTAAAATTGTGCCATCGCTTCAGCACCTTGGCCGTGGCGGCTCAGATTGCCAAGCGCTGGAAGTTGCAAGGTCATCGTGTCGGCCTTGGCAAATTGCTCTGCGGCCAAGGCGCCGCCATCGACATGGCTGATGAGGCCTAAGGCTAGGGCGCTCAGCGCCCGCGCGCCACAGCTGGCCGCATCTGCCGAAAAGGGCCCCGAGAGCTGGTGGGCGTGGTAAAGCGCCTGAAGCGTGTCAAGCCCTTGGCGGGCCAAATGCTCGGACAGGTGATGCACGGCTGCGTCAATTGCAACAGGATCAGGGATCTGGCCTTGCTCTGCAAGGGCTCTGGCGATTTCATCTTGACCGGGCAGGGCGCAGCATATGGCGCGGAAGGCCGGATCTAGGTCCTCATTGGCCATCACCTGGAGCAAGGCGGTGCAATAGGCGTCATCGGGCACAGCTCCCGTCTGGAGCATGGCCAGGACCGCCGATTTGCCCAGCTCGCGACTGGCCTCAAAGCGATTGAACAGATCTGGATCATGGGTCAGCTGCACCAGGTGTTCGGCCGGGCTGGTCTTGCGCCGCAAGATCACAGGGGCGGAAAATCCGCGCAATAGGGATGGGATTGGCGCGGCGCGCAGACCTGAGAAGCGGAAGCTCTGCTCGGCTTCGGTGAGCACCAGCAGCTGCGTGTCCAGCGCTTCTGTCCCGTCTGGATACAAAAGCCCCAGCGCAACGGGGATCACCAGCGGTTGTTTGTCTGGCTGGCCAGGCGTGGGCGGGGTGACTTGGGTCAGGGTCAACTCATAGGTGCCATCGGCGAAATGGTCGCGCACGGTCACGATGGGCGTGCCGGCCTGGCTGTACCAAAGTTTGAATTGGCTGAGATCCTGCCCCGTGACATCGGTGAACACGGCCAGCCAATCTTCAATCGTGCAGGCCTGCCCATCATGGCGGGTGAAATAGAGGTCCAAGGCCTTTTTATAGGCCGCATCGCCGACCAATAGCTTGAGCATACGGATCAATTCTGCGCCTTTTTCATAGACGGTGGCCGTATAGAAATTGTTGATTTCCACAAAGCTCTCAGGCCGTACGGGATGGGCCAAGGGGCCGCTGTCTTCGCGAAATTGTCGTGCACGCAAAGCGACCACATCTTCAATGCGTCGCACCTCTGCGCCGCGCATATCTGCGCTGAATTGTTGGTCACGAAACACCGTTAGGCCCTCTTTGAGGCTCAATTGAAACCAGTCACGGCAGGTGATACGGTTGCCGGTCCAGTTGTGGAAATATTCATGGGCGATAATGGCTTCGATGCGTTCGAAATTGGCGTCTAATGCGGTTTCAGGACTGGCCAGAACGGCGGAGGAATTAAATATATTCAGACCTTTGTTTTCCATCGCGCCCATGTTGAAATCATCTACGGCGACGATATTGAAGACAGAGAGATCATATTCGCGGCCATAGACTCGTTCATCCCAAGCCATGCTGGCCTTGAGCGCTTCCAAGGCGAAGGCGCATTTGTCCTGATCGCCATCGCGCACATAGATATTCAAATCCACCGGTTTGCCGGAGGCAGTGGTGAAGTGATCGCAGACCACTTGAAATTCGCCCGCAACCAAAGCAAAGAGATAGGCCGGTTTCGGCCAGGGATCTTGCCAGCGGCGGGTTTTGCCCTCACTGCCCATCGGCTCACCATTGGATAGGGCATAGGTCAGGTCGCTATGGATGGTCACATCGAAGGGCGCCATGACATCGGGGCGATCGGGGTAATAGGTGATGCGGCGAAAGCCTTCGGCCTCGCATTGGGTGCAAAACATGCCATTCGACATATAAAGGCCCGACAATTCCGTATTGGCGCTGGGGTTTATCTCCACCTCGCTTTGCCAGATGAAAGGCCCATCCGGCACAGTGCAGCTCAACCCCGCCTCAGTGATCACCGGAGTGACGGCAGCCCCATTGATATAGGCCGACAGGAATTTTAAATTTTCCCCATGCAGAAAGAATTCCGAGTTGCTGCTGTCTGGGTTTGGCCGGAATTTGACCGTGGAGCGCACCCGCGTGGCGGTGGGGTGCAGGTCAAATTCAAGCGCGACGTGGTCCACCAAATAGGCGGGCGCTTGGTAATCTTTGAGGTAGATCGTTTGCGAATTTTCGGCAGTCATGGCGCGGCTCCTGATAGGGTTGTGTGATACCTAGCGACCTTCGCGCTCAGTTGGAATAAGCGCGGCCAGAAAACTTCACGCAGGGAGTGGAATTTGTCCCCGAAAGGAAAATTGGTACAAAATAGTAACCAATTTACCTTGAAATTCGCAGGCGAGCTGGGTATCGAGACCCGAAGCGATCCGCATTGTAGGATCACATATTTCTGGAGATTGCGACTATGCCAAAATATATTCAAGTTTCAGGCCTCTCGGTGGCCGAAGAGTTACATAAGTTCATCGAGTCTGAAGCTTTGGACGGATTGGCCGTCAGCGCTGCCCAGTTTTGGGATGGCCTGTCGGAATTGGCGCATGAGTTGGGACCAAAGAACCGAGCCCTTCTAGAGCAACGTTCAGATATACAAAGCAAAATTGACGCCTGGCACATTGCGCGCCGTGGTCAGGCACATGACGCAGCCGCTTATCAAGACTTTTTGAAAGAGATTGGCTATTTGGTGCCGGAACCGGCGGATTTTTCGGTAACAACTCAAAATGTCGATCCTGAAATTGCGTCAACCCCCGGCCCGCAACTTGTGGTGCCGATTATGAATGCGCGCTATGCGTTGAACGCGGCCAATGCCCGCTGGGGCAGCCTCTATGATGCGCTCTACGGCACGGATGCTATGGGGGACGCGCCAAGCGGTGCAGGCTATGATGCGGCGCGCGGTGCGCGAGTGATCGACTGGGCCAAAGCTTATTTGGATCAGGTCGCGCCCTTGGCCAGCGGTTCGCATGCGGATGTGACAGCCTATGAGGTTGTGGAGGATGCGCTGGTCCCTGCTCTTGCGGATCCCTCACAATATATCGGGATGAATAAAGACGATCACGGCGCGCTGGTTGAGGTGATTTTGCAGAAAAACCGTCTGCATATTGCCATTCAAATTGACCCAAAGGGCAATATTGGCAGCGGAGATAAAGCGCATGTAGACGATATCCTACTGGAAAGCGCGATATCGGCCATTATGGATTGCGAAGATTCGGTGGCCGCAGTCGATGGGGCCGATAAGGTGATCGCCTATCGCAATTGGCTTGGATTGATGCGCGGTGATCTGCTTGAGACCGTGAGCAAGGGCGGCAAATCCTTTGATCGGGTCTTGAATGCGGATCGCAGCTATGTGCATGCGGGCAAGACCCACAAGCTCAAGGGCCGCGCGCTCATGTTGGTGCGCAATGTAGGCCATTTGATGAGCAACCCGGCGGTCAAAGATCGTGATGAGCGTGAAATTGGCGAAGGCTTGCTGGACGCTCTGTGCACAACGCTGATCGCGATGCATGATTTGCAGCGCTCAGGCGGCAACTCGCTGCATGGTTCGGTTTATGTGGTCAAACCCAAGATGCATGGACCGGAGGAGGTGGCTTTTGCGGATGAAATCTTCACCCGGGTTGAACGCATTTTGGGACTGCCGCAAAATACCGTAAAGCTGGGCATCATGGATGAGGAACGCCGCACCAGCGCCAATCTCAAAGCCTGCATCAAAGCCGCCGAGGCGCGTGTGGCCTTCATCAACACGGGCTTTTTAGATCGTACCGGTGATGAAATTCACACCTCGATGGAAGCGGGACCAATGATTCCAAAAGGGCAAATGAAAGTGACCCCTTGGATCAATGCCTATGAAGACCGTAACGTTGACATCGGTTTGGCCTGTGGTTTGCAGGGCAAGGCGCAGATCGGCAAAGGCATGTGGGCCATGCCTGATTTGATGGGCGATATGTTGGCGCAAAAAATTGGCCATCCGAAAGCGGGTGCGACCTGCGCCTGGGTTCCAAGCCCAACGGCGGCGACCCTGCATGCCACCCATTATCATCAGGTGGATGTGATGGCGGTGCAAGCAGAGCTGAAAGCCAAAGGCCCGCGCCGCGGTCTCGATGACCTTTTGACCATTCCCGTGGCCAGTGGCAGCAATTGGTCGCCCGATGAGTTGACGCAAGAGATTGAAAACAATGCGCAAGGGATCTTAGGCTATGTGGTGCGCTGGGTGGACAGCGGGGTTGGCTGTTCGAAGGTGCCAGACATCCACAATGTGGGGCTGATGGAAGACCGAGCGACCTGCCGGATCTCTTCACAGGCCTTGGCAAATTGGTTGCATCATGATGTTATTGACCGTGACATGGTCATGGCCGCAATGAAGAAAATGGCCGCTGTGGTCGATGGGCAAAATGCAGGGGACGCCAGCTATACGCCCATGGCCCCCGGTTTTGATGGGATCGCATTCAAAGCGGCCTGTGATCTTGTGTTCGAAGGTCGGGTGCAACCTTCTGGATATACGGAACCAGTTTTGCACCGCCGGAGATTGGAATTGAAAGCCGCCCAGGCGCAGTAACCACTGTGCTTCACTTTTACTTAATCTCGTGATTTCGCGGGGTTCACTCGAAAGAAAACTGATGCCTGATATCAACCTTAGAAAAGCAAAATCCATCATCCGCGGGACATTAGCTAAGGGCAAAGAGCTCGAGCTTAAACCGCTCTCGGTCGTCGTGCTGGATGCTGGTGGGCATGTGATTGCCTTTGAGCGTGAAGATGGGGCGGCGCCGGGCCGTTTTGCCATCGCGCAAGCCAAGGCCTTTGGCTCAATCATGCTGGGCATGGGCGGCACCGCTCAAATGGCGCGTGCGGACCAGCAGGCCTATTTTATGACCGCGGTGAACGGACTTTATGGGGGTAAAGTGATCCCAGTTCCCGGAGGCGTTTTGCTGCGCGACAAAAAAGGCAGCGTGGTCGGCGCCGTTGGTGTCACGGGCGATACCTCTGACAATGATTTGATTGCAGCCATGGCCGGTATTGAGGGCTCTGGCTTGGTGGGTGACGGTTAGAGCCCATCGACGGCCTGAACTGGCTGTGACCCAATCGGTGCAGTGACACCGAGACAGAAAGGAGCGCGGGGCGCTCCTTTTTTGTGCAGATGCGATTGAATTTTATGCGGGGAGCCTTCGGCGGTTGCAGCGCTTTGGGTTAAACCACAGCGCGGATCCGCCGGCCGGCCGCCCCTCCTGTCCGAAGCTCTACGAAATTTATAATATTGATTTTAAGTGCGATTTTGCGCGGCGCGCCTCGCAGTGGTCGCCTTGCACGGATGCGCCGCTTGGCCGGCGCCCCCTTGGATCAGTGTTATTTTGGCATTTGGAGGCTGCAATTGCCCCGGTGCTTTTGTTACAAAGCTTTTTATTTGAGGGCTTTCCTGCTGGCGATGGACATCTTATGTAACGGAAAACTCGCATAAGGTGTGACTATGGTGCGCCCCGTGATCGGCATTATTGGCAATCCCCATCTGATCAATTCAGAGTATTTGGTGCATGGGGTGGGTGAGATGAATTCTCGCGCAGTGCGCGAGATTTGCAACGCTTTGCCCGTCATCGTCCCACCCGATGCGCTGTTGGCCCCGGTTGAGGAGCTCTTGGAGGCCTGCGACGGATTTGTGTTCACCGGCGGGCGCCCCAATGTGCATCCGAAAGAATATGGCGAATCTCTGACCGAAGGTCATGGGGAGATGGATGAGAAACGCGATGGCCTGGCCTTGCCGTTGATCCGCGCCCTGGTGACGCGTGGTCAGCCCTATTTGGCGATTTGCCGCGGGTTTCAAGAGATGAATGTCGCGATGGGGGGCAGTCTGCACCCCGAGATCCGGGAATTGCCCGGGCGAGACAATCATCGCATGCCGCCGGACGGCACTTTGGAAGAGAAATTTGCGCTGCGCCATGATGTCCGTTTCACGCCCGGCGGGGTTTTTGCGCGGATGCTGGGGGCGGAGGTCGTGCGCACCAATACGCTGCATGGGCAGGGGATCAAAGAGCCGGGGCCGCGTGTGGTGGTTGATGGCCATGCCCCCGATGGCACGCCCGAGGCGATTTACATAAAAGATGCCAAAGGCTTTGGCCTGGGCGTTCAATGGCATCCAGAATATAACGCCGCGCAAGATCCGGTCTCCAGGCCGCTGTTTTCGGCCTTTGGAGCGGCGGTCTGTGAATGGCGCGCGGCACGCCGGGGGGCAGCTTAGGGTTGCCCGCCCGAGATTTCCATGGCCTGCCCGTCAAAACTGTCTGAGCCGGGGCTGCAAATCCACAAAGCGGCCGAGGCCACCTCTTCTGCTGTAATCAGCCGCCCATGCGGGTTCAGATCGACCATCAAGGCGCGGGCCTCCTCTTGGCTAATATGTGCCCGTTCAGAGATGCTCTGTGTATTACGGTCAATGATGTCCGTGTCGACATAGCCGGGGCATATTGCATTAAATGTGACAGGCAATTTGGCGTGATCGGCGCTGAGCGCCCGGATCATACCGATGACCCCGTGCTTTGAGGCGCTGTAGGCATGCGCCCCTTTCAATCCGCGCACCCCGGCAATGGAGGAAACGGCCAAGATGCGGCCCCAGTCTTTCACCGGCATGTATCTTAGAGATTCGCGGATCGTCAGATAGGCGCCGTCCAGATTGATTGCCATGATTTTGCGCCAAAACTCGAAGCTGGAGTTGCGGATATTCTGCCCCTCGGCGATGCCGGCATTGGCGATGCAAATATCAATGCTTCCAAAGTGATCGGCAATCGATTTCATGCCCGTGACCACCGAGGCTTCATTGGCCACATCCATCTTGACGGCATAGCCTCCAAAAGAGTTGGCGGCCTGTTCCAACACCTCCAAACGCCGCCCGGTGATGGCCACATTGCAGCCCTCTGCAGCCAATTTACGCGCAATCGCCAGTCCGATGCCGGTTCCGCCGCCCGTGATGACGACATTTTTTCCTGTGAGTAGCAAAATTATTCCCCTCAATAACTGTATACTGAAATATACTCACATTTTGCGGCGAAAAGCCACGCTAGATCAGTTGCGCAATATTATTGCGCGCGTTACCCATTCGCCATTCGAAAAGGTTTCGAGGACGGTGAAAGACCGCGTCATGAAAGGACGAAAATTATGAAAATTGGAGCTCTCAAAGAGATTTCTACCGGTGAACAGCGCGTCGCCTTAACGCCAGAAAGCGCAATTCAGTTGCAGAAACTTGGTCATGACTGCTTGGTCCAAAAAGGCGCAGGCATTGCGGCGGGCTTTAGAGATGCGCAGTATAAAGCCGTTGGCGTCGAAGTGGCCGCCACTGCGGCCGCATTGACCAAGGCCTGCGATGTCATCGTTAAGGTGCGCCCGCCCAGTGAGGCGGAAATCAAACGGCTTTCGCCAGACAAAACGCTGATTTCATTTTTCTATCCCGGAGCCAATGCGCCGCTCATGGAGCTGGCCAAATCCAAAGGTGCCAGTGTGATTGCCATGGATATGGTGCCGCGGATCAGCCGCGCCCAGAAGATGGACGCGCTGTCGTCCATGGCCAATATCGCCGGGTATCGGGCTGTCATCGAGGCTGGGAATAACTTCGGCCGGTTTTTCACAGGTCAGGTCACCGCTGCGGGCAAAGTGCCCCCGGCCAAGGTCTTGGTGGTTGGCGCCGGCGTGGCTGGGCTTGCGGCCATCGGAACGTCGACCTCTCTTGGCGCGATCACCTACGCATTTGACGTGCGGCCAGAGGTCGCCGAGCAGGTCGAATCGATGGGTGCAGAGTTTGTCTTCTTGGATTTCTCAGAGGAGCAGGCCGATGGTGCGGCCACGGGTGGCTATGCTGCGGTCTCCTCACCGGAGTTTGCGGCGGCGCAATTGGCCAAATTCCGCGAGATTGCTCCGGATATGGACATTGTGATCACCACGGCGTTGATCCCCAATAGAGAGGCTCCTGAGCTTTGGACTGCTGATATGGTGGCCAGCATGAAACCCGGCTCCGTGATCATTGATTTGGCCGCAGAGAAGGGCGGAAATTGCAAATTGACCGTCATGGACGAGCGGATCGTGACCGATAACGGCGTGATCATCATCGGCTATACGGACTTCCCAAGCCGGATGGCGGCGCAGGCCAGCACGCTTTATGCCAATAATATCCGCCATATGCTGTCTGATCTCACCCCGGAAAAAGATGGGGTTATTGTACATAATATGGAAGATGACGTCATCCGCGGAGCGACCATCGCCCATGCGGGAGAGATCACCTTCCCGCCGCCGCCGCCCAAAATTCAGGCGATCGCGGCCAAGCCCAAGGAAAAACTGCCTGAGAAAACCGCGGCGGAAAAGCGTGCCGAAGAGGTCCAGGCTTTCAAAAAGCAAACCCAGAACCAAGTCGCTCTATTGGCCATCGGCGGGGCGCTGCTGTTTTTGGTGGGCAGCTACGCACCGGCAAGCTTTATGCAGCATTTTATCGTGTTTGTTCTGTCCGTCTTTGTCGGCTTCCAAGTGATTTGGAATGTCAGCCATTCATTGCACACGCCGTTGATGGCGGTGACCAATGCGATTTCCTCGATCATCATCTTGGGCGCAGTGCTGCAAGTGGGATCGACCAGCTTGCTTGTGACCGTGCTTGCGGCGATTGCGGTGTTCTTTGCGGGCATCAATATTTTTGGCGGCTTTCTCGTAACCCGGCGCATGCTTGCCATGTTCCAGAAATCTTAAGGAGGTCGATACTATGGAAATGGGCTTTACCACTGCCGTCTACGTTGTTGCGGCTATTCTTTTCATTTTGTCCCTCGGGGGCTTGTCGGGCCAAGAAAGCGCCAAACGGGCCGTCTGGTATGGCATCGTTGGCATGGCGCTGGCGGTGACCGCCACATTGTTTGGGCCAGGTTTTGGTGCATGGTGGCTGTCTTTGGTTCTGATCGCGGCCGGAGGGGTGATCGGCTATCAATTGGCGTCAAAAGTTGAAATGACCCAAATGCCAGAGCTGGTGGCAGGAATGCATGCGCTTGTCGGGCTGGCCGCGGTTTTTGTTGGCTTCAACACGCATTTTGAACTGGTCAATGTTGCAGCCATGGATGAGAGCGAGCGTAAATCTTTAGAAGGTTTTGCGGCTCTTCTGGCGAAAAAGACTGCAGTCGAGGTCAATATCCTGCGGGTTGAGACCGCGCTTGGGATTTGGATCGGGGCTGTCACCTTTACGGGATCTGTAATCGCTTATGGGAAATTGGCGGGCAAAGTGAATTCTGCAGCCACAAAACTGCCCGGCGGGCATGTGCTCAATGCCACGGCGGCTTTGGTCTCGCTGGCCGCGCTGATCTGGTATCTGAATTCTGGAGCTTTGCTGCCGATGATGATTTTGACGGCCATGGCCCTGTTCATCGGCTATCATTTGATCATGGGCATCGGCGGAGCGGATATGCCGGTTGTGGTCTCCATGCTCAACTCATACTCGGGTTGGGCCGCTGCTGCGATTGGCTTTAGCCTTGGCAATGATTTGTTGATTGTGGTGGGCGCTTTGGTCGGATCGTCAGGGGCGATTTTGTCCTACATCATGTGCAAAGCGATGAATCGCTCTTTTGTCAGCGTGATCCTTGGCGGCTTTGGCGGAACCGCAGGTCCGCAAATGGCTGTGGAAGGCGAGCAAGTGGCCATTGAGGCAGATGGGGTTGCGACCGCTTTGAATGAAGCTGACAGCGTTATCATCATTCCGGGCTATGGCATGGCCGTGGCCCAGGCACAGCAATCGGTGTCGGAATTGGTGCGTAAACTGCGCTCTAAGGGCAAGAATGTGCGCTTTGCCATTCACCCGGTTGCGGGACGCTTGCCAGGTCACATGAATGTGCTCTTGGCCGAAGCTAAAGTGCCCTATGACATCGTCATGGAGATGGATGAAATCAATGATGATTTCCCGGACACAGATGTGGCCATTGTCATCGGATCGAATGACATCGTTAATCCGGCAGCCCAAGATGATCCCAACAGCCCGATCGCCGGGATGCCAGTTTTGGAATGTTGGAAGGCGAAACAGGTGTTCGTGTCCAAACGGGGGCAGGGCACCGGCTATTCGGGAATTGAAAACCCGCTGTTCTTCAAGGAAAATACGCGGATGTTCTATGGGGACGCAAAAGCCTCTTTGGACAAGCTGCTTCCAATGATAGAGTAAAACAACATGGCGTCGCCAGATTACAGTCTGGCGACGCTGCTCTTTGAGTCTAAGGTAGGGCTGTTTTATGGCACAGTTGATCGATCATCCTTTGCGCCAGGCCACGGCATCTGAGCTACATGCGCGGCCGTTTCCTCATATTTCCGCCCCTGCACGGGCTGCGTTTTTTGCCTACACCTCCGCGCAGAACGATTCTGGGCGCCAAGAGGCAGCAGATCGGGCACATTTCTTACGCCTGCTCGATCACTACAATGTGGCCCATCCCGCTGAAACTGTGTCGCATTTCTTTGGCCAATTGGGTGATGTTTGGATCAAATGGGAATGCCATACGGAATTTGTAACCTATACAGCCTTTGTCGATGGTCTGGGCGATGTTGCATTCGATGGCAGTGAATTTGCAATCTTTCCCGCCGCGTGGCAGGCCGCTTTGCCCGGCACAACGCTCAGTTCCACATCCATAAGGATCGAGGAAGAACAGGACACCCAAAGCATTAAGGACAAGCTGGAGAGCTGGTTTGTCTCTGAAAGCCTGGCGGCCAGCCGGGTCTTGGACAGTGCGGCCGTTATTGCGGGGGATTACCGCATGGACGGCAATGGCAATATGCGCTTTGCGGTCTTTGTACCGCCCTCCACGGGCCGGCGCCGCGTGGGGCGGATTGTTCAACGTCTCAATGAGATTGAGGTCTATAAAACCATGTCGATGCTGGGGCTCATGCGCGCGCGCAGCCTGTCGGTAGAATTAAATGCCGTCGACACGAACCTGTCGGCGCTGGTGGCCGATTTGGCCGATGATCGGATCTCGGCGGAGGATAACCTCAACGGATTGCTCAAGCTTTCGGCAGATCTTGAAGGGCATTCGGCCGCGGTGGCCTATCGATTTTCGGCCAGCAAAGCCTATGCGGCGATTGTGGCGCAGCGCATTGAAGTTTTGCGAGAGTCCCAATTCGAAGGACGTCAGAGCTTTCGCGAGTTTATGATGCGCCGGTTTGATCCTGCGATGCGTACGGTCCAGGCGTTGGACAGCCGGCTGCAAGATCTCATCGCGCGCGCCATTCGCACGGGTGATTTGCTGCGGACGCGTGTGGATGTGGAGCGACAAACGCAAAACCAAGAGCTTTTGAGCAGCATGAATCGCCGCGCAGATGTGCAGCTGCAGCTGCAAAGAACGGTGGAGGGTCTGTCGGTCGTCGCCATCAGCTATTACGCCACTGGCCTGTCGTTATATGTGCTGATGCCTTTGGCGGATCTGATCGGCGTGTCAAAAGGTGCTCTGACCGCCGCTGTGGTGCCTTTGATTGTCGGTTCAGTCTATCTTGCTCTGCGCCGAATTCGCAAACATATCCAGCAGTGAGCCAAAAGCCTCTTGACCTGTGCAAGAATGCAGGTCCAATTACCCGCATGACAGATATATTGAGCGCCCGCCAATTGTTGGACCATTTGGTCTCTTTCCCAACGGTCAGTTCGGATACGAATTTGCCTCTTATTCACTTCGTGCGGGACTATTTCGCGCAGCATGGAATTGAGAGCGTGGTCTACCCCAGTGAGGATGGCAGTAAGGCCGGATTGGTGGCGCAGGTCGGACCGAATGTGGCGGGTGGCGTGGCGCTTTCGGGCCATTCCGATGTTGTGCCGGTGGAAGGGCAGGACTGGAGCACCGATCCTTGGCAGGTGGTCGAAAAAGATGGCCGCCTCTATGGCCGCGGCACCTGCGATATGAAAGGATTTGTGGCCTTGGCCATGGAGGCCATGGTGAAAGCGAAATCTTTTGACCTCAAACGCCCGCTGCAATTTGCCCTGTCGCGCGATGAGGAGGTCGGTCTGCTTGGCGCTCCGGATGTGGCGGGGGGCCTGCTGGACAACTACGCCAAGGCCGCGGCTGTGATTGTGGGGGAGCCGACCGAAATGCAGGTGGTGACCGGTCATAAGAGCTGTGATGATTTGCAATTTCATGTGCGCGGCAAAGAGGTGCATTCTTCACGGCTGCATGAAGGGGTTTCGGCCGTGATGTGCGCTGCGCGTTTTGTCGAATGGGTCCGGCAGCAAAATATTGAGAGCCAAGCCAAGACCCCGACGGCCACGGCGGCGCTCTATGATCCCCCGTTCACAACCTTGCATGTCGGCGTTATCAATGGCGGCACGGCACATAATATAACAGCGAAAGATTGTTATTTCTCAATTGATTTGCGCTGTGTGGGCGATGATCGCACGGAAGATTGGTTGGAAAAAATTCAAGCGCAAATCTCTGCGATAGAAGCAGAAATGAAGGCCGTCGATCCCGCAAGTTTTTTCGACATGCATGTGATGCGCGGCCCCGCCGTTGTGCCCGAGGTTGAGGGCGAAGCTGAGGCCCTGGCGCGGCGCTTAACCGGTGATAATGCAACCCATACGGTGGCCTATGGCACCGATGGCGGGCATTTTCAGGCCAAAGGCTTTTCGGTCGTGGTCTGTGGTCCCGGCTCCATCGAACAGGCCCATCAACCCGACGAATATATTGAATTGGCCGAATTTCACGCCGGAGAGGCGATGCTGACCCGTTTATTGGACAGTTTGCAGACCGCTTAACCGCCCGTGTGGCTCATATGGCGGGACATCTTGCCGCCTTCATTGCCGCGGGAATAATCGAAATCGTGACCCTTGGGTTTTGACCCAATGGCCGCTCTGATCGCCTCTTCCAAAACAAGATTGCCTTCAGAGGCGCGCAGGGGCCCGCGAAGATCGGCGCTGCCCTCTTGACCTAGGCAGGTATAGATCTCACCGGTGCAAGTGACGCGCACACGATTGCAGCTTTCACAAAAATTATGGGTCAAAGGGGTGATCAGGCCAATGCGCTGTCCGCTCTCTTCAAGGCGTATATAACGGGCCGGGCCGCCGGTGCGGTCGGGCAGATCCGTCAGGGTAAAGCGCCGCGCCAATTGATTTTGCAGGTCACTCAAGGCCCAATATTGCCCCACACGATCCTCTGCACCCAGATCGCCCATAGGCATCACTTCGATGAAGGTGAGATCCATGCCACGCGCGGCGCAGAAGTCTGTGAGATCGAACAGTTCGTTTTCGTTGAAATCTTTCAGAGCCACCGTATTTAGCTTCACCTTCAAGCCCGCTGCAAGCGCAGCATCAATGCCGCGCAGCACGTTTTCCAATTTGCCCCAGCGGGTGATTTTTGCGAATTTCTCGGCATCCAGCGTATCGAGGGAGATATTGATCCGCCGCACACCGGCCGCATAAAGCTCCGGGGCGAAGCGGTCCAATTGGCTGCCATTGGTGGTTAAGGTCAGCTCATCCAAAACGCCGCTGTGCAGATGGCGGGACATGGATTGGAAAAACGACATGATATCGCGCCGCACCAAAGGCTCGCCGCCTGTAATCCGCAACTTGCGCACGCCCAGCCCGATAAAGGTGCTGCAAAGGCGGTCAAGCTCTTCCAGAGTCAAAAGATCTTTTTTGGGCAAAAACGTCATGTTTTCCGACATGCAATAGACGCAGCGAAAATCGCAGCGGTCGGTGACGGATAGGCGCAAATAGGTGATGGCGCGCGCAAAAGGATCAATTAATGGGGCAGTCATGGGCGAACGGTAGCCTTGGGCCACACAGAGCACAAGCGCGATTTTGGTTGAAGCAAAGCCAGCTCAGACCTAAGCTGTTTCACGACAGCAGGGCACGGCGCAACTGGCCTTGGGACCGCTGCAATTTTTGGAGGCACAGGTATGTTTCATTCGCCCAGCCGGTTGTTTTGGCCCCCAAGCTGCGCCGGTGGTGGCCTGCAATGAGCGCCCGTGATCGGCGCCACGATTACCAGATAAAAAATGCAGGTTTTCCGCGCGACAGCCCCCTGCGCGTGCCTGAATTTTTCAATATCGCCGAGGCCTGTTTGATGAGCCATGCGCGCGCGTTTCCTCAGGCGGTGGCATTGATGGATTTGAGCTGCGACGCGCGGATTTGGACCTATGCGGATATGGCGCAGGCCGCTGAGCGATTGGCGGCGGTGTGGCAAGGTCAAGGGGTGCAGACAGGAGACCGGGTGGCGATTTTATTGCCGCAATGCGCAGAGGCTTTGATTGCCCATTTTGCAGCCCATCTGATCGGCGCGGTTTCCTTGCCGCTCTTCGTGCTGTTTGGCCCCGAGGCGTTGCGCTTTCGTCTGAAAGACAGCGGTGCAAAACTGCTGGTCAGCGAGCAAGCGCAATATCCAAAGATTTGTGAAATTCAGCCAGATTTGCCTGATTTGGATATGGTCTACCTGCGCGATGGGGCCAGCGGCGCGGCCGAAGGGCTTTGGAGCGCCATTGAGGCTCAGCAGGCCTGCTACCGGCCCATCCAAACCCGAGCGGAAGACCCTGCCATGATGATCTATACTTCTGGCACGACCGGCGATCCCAAGGGCGTTTTGCATGCGCATCGCTTCCTTTTTGGTCATTTGCCCTGCATAGAGCTGTCATTTTCTCAGTTCCCCACTGCCGAAGATGTCGGGTGGACGCCGGCGGATTGGGCTTGGATTGGCGGGTTGATGGATATGGCGATCCCTTGTTTTTATTTCCGCGTGCCGCTGGTGGCCAAACGCTTTGAGCGCTTCACCGCCAGCGCCGCCTTTGATCTGATCCGTGATGCCCAGATCACCCGGGCGTTTCTGCCGCCCACGGCCTTGAAAATGATGCGCCAAGCCGAGGTGCCAGCCAATACACAGTTGCGATCCATTTCATCGGGAGGCGAGCCGCTCTCTGCCGAGCTCATAGATTGGGCGAAACAGGCATTGGGCGCGGAGGTGAACGAGCTTTATGGGCAAACCGAATGCAACCTCAGTGCCGGCTCGGCCCGCAGCTGGGGCGTGGCTCGGGAAGGGTGGATTGGCCAAGCCTTCCCTGGGTTTGATATGCGCATATTAGATGAAAGGGGCCAAGCCGTTGAAGAGGGGCATATTGGGCAAATCTGCGTGCATCGTGACACGCCGAGCATGTTTTTGCGCTATTGGAACCAACCGCAAAAAACCGCTGAGCGGTTTCTGGGCGCCTACCTGATCACTGGTGATCTGGGGCGTATGGATGCGCAGGGCTATGTGCAATTTATGGCCCGTGATGATGATGTCATCACGTCAAGCGGCTATCGGATTGGCCCCACAGAGATTGAAGCCGTTTTGGCCCGTGCGCCGCAAGTGGTGATGGCCGCTGTTGTCGCCGCGCCTGACGCGACACGCGGCCATGTGATCGGCGCCTATGTTACCGTTAATGGACCGCTAGAGCCGGGATTCGAAGCGGATTTGATTGGGCAAGTCGCTGCGCAATTGTCGCCGCATATGGCGCCAAAATGGGTGCGGGTGTTGGAGGAGATGCCGATGACCGCCACCGGTAAAATTCGCCGTCTGGATCTTAGGGAAATGGCCGCCCAAGCGCATGCGACAGCACAAACAGGCGGATAGCGGAGGCCAGGCCGATCTCAACCCCGCGCGCATGGTCAATTTCAACGGCCAAAGCGTTGATCGCCTTGCCCTGGTCCTGGGCAATTCGCAGAAATTCCTGCCAAAATTCATCCTCCAGCGAGACGCTGGTGCGGTGACCGTTAAGGGTGAGGGAGCGTTTCTTCGGCCTTTGCATCATGGTTCACGCTTGTGTTGATCCAAATGCTGCACCTGCGCTGCGTTTTTGGTCTCTTGCAGGTGTTTTTCAGCCTTGCTCTGGCCAAACTTAACGGCGTTTTGCGTGGCTCGGGCGGATTTTTCTGCCCGAGCTTTCGCCTTTCGAAACCTGTTGAGATTGACCGGTTGGCTCATTTAGGCCCGATCATCAGCTCAGGGCGCACGACCTTGTCAAAGGTTGCCTCATCGACAAAGCCAAGGGCGATGGTCTCCTGCTTCAAGGTGGTGCCGTTTTTATGGGCGGTTTTGGCCACGGTGGTGGCATTGTCATAGCCAATTTCAGGGGCCAAAGCGGTGACAAGCATCAGGCTTTCGCGCATCAACTTGTCAATTTGGTCGCGGTTTGCGGTGATGCCGTTGACGCAATTGTCGGTAAAGGCCTGTGCCGCATCGCCGAGCAATTGCATGGATTGCAAGACGTTATAGGCCATCATCGGCTTGTAGACGTTCAGCTCAAAGTGGCCTTGACTGCCGGCGAAACCCACGGCCGCATCATTGCCCAGCACATGGGCGCAGACCTGTGTCAGAGCTTCGCATTGGGTGGGATTGACCTTGCCGGGCATGATGGAGCTGCCCGGCTCATTCTCTGGCAACATCAATTCCCCCAATCCACAGCGCGGACCGGAGCCGAGCAAACGGATGTCATTGGCGATCTTAAACAGGCTGACCGCCGCTGTTTTCAGAGCGCCGGACATCTCGACCATCGCATCATGAGCGGCGAGGGCTTCGAATTTATTCGGCGCGGTGACAAAGGGCAAACCGGTGGTCTGCGCCATGTTTTGCGCCACCATTTCGCCCCAACCCACGGGGGTGTTGAGCCCTGTGCCCACGGCGGTGCCTCCCTGCGCCAGCTCATAAATGCGCGGCAGGGCGCCTTCGACGCGGGCGATGGCCATGGCCACTTGATGGGTGTAGCCGGAAAATTCCTGCGCCAAAGTCAGGGGGGTGGCATCCATCGTATGGGTGCGGCCAATCTTGATGATCCCATCAAACTCTTCGGTTTTTGCCTGCAAAGCGGCGTGCAAGGCGCGCAGACCGGGCAGGGTCACATCTCTTGCGGTGATCGCTGTGGCAATATGCATCGCAGTCGGAAAGGTGTCATTGGACGATTGGCCCATGTTGCAATGATCATTGGGATGCACAGGATCTTTCGAGCCAATCACCCCGCCCATCATTTCAATGGCACGGTTCGCAATCACCTCATTGGCGTTCATGTTGGACTGCGTGCCAGAGCCGGTCTGCCACACCACCAGCGGAAAGTGATCGTCCAGCAGACCGTTTGCGACTTCGCTTGCCGCCGCTTGGATGGCTTCGCCCTTGTCAGCGGGCAGTTTGCCAAGGGCTGTATTGGCCATCGCACATCCCTGTTTGATGACCCCAAGCGCGCGGACGATGGCGATGGGTTGCTTTTCCCAACCGATCGGAAAATTGATCAGCGATCTTTGGGTTTGTGCACCCCAATATTTGTCAGAAGGAACGTCTAACGGGCCGAAGCTGTCGGTCTCTACGCGTGTTGTGGTCATGGGATGCCCTTTCGTTATCTGCGCGAAGGTTTACCCATGCAGCGCTGCGGGTGCAATGCGCTCTGTCACGCGCGCCTTACTGTTTTCGAAAGCTGTCTAGGCTGACAACCTGCGCCTCTTCTCTAATCCCGTCATCGGGCTCTGCATTTTCATGCATCGGCGCCTCTGAGGCATCCGGCGCGTCCGTTTCGATGCGCTCAAAGCGCAGGCCGAATTCAACAGAAGGGTCCACAAAGGTGCGCAGGGCCAAAAACGGAATATAGAGCGGCTCGGGCGAATCGCCGAAATTCAGGGTGATGGAGAACCCCTCATCGGTGACATTGAGATTCTCAAACCAATGTTGCACCACGATTGTCATTTCGTCGGGATAGCGATCCATCAGCCAGTCAGGGATCAGCACGCCGGGATACATCGTGTCGAATGTGATGAAAAAATGATGATCTCCGGGCAATTCGCCTGCGTCAGCAATATCTTGCAACAAGCGCTTAATTAAACCGCGCATTGCGTCATGCATCATGCTGCCATAATCGATCATCTTTATCCCCATTCTTTCGCATTTGATTGCTCTGCACTCTAGGGTATTTTGTCAGAAACAAAAGGTCCGCTGGCCGCTTAAACGATGGAAACTCCGATGGCAACAAGGGCCATAAGCGGTAGGGTCCAAAGAATATCCCACTTTCGCCACAGAAAAAGAAGCGCCGCGAGGGCGGAATAGCTGAGGGAAAGCGGGTCAAACGCGCCGGGGTCGGGCAGGGAGAAATGCAGCGGGCCAATACTCCGCTCAACCTGGCTGGTAAACCAGATTTGCCCGGCAAACCATATGGAAAGACTGGCAATCACCCCGACCACCGCGGCTGTAATCCCCGCAAGGGCGCGCGCCAACCAAGCGATGGACATCAGCCGTTCCAGATGGGGGGCAAAGAGGAAAATCCATAAAAAGCACGGAAGGAAAGTCACCCAGAGTGTCAGCAGGCCGGCGATGACGGCGCGCCCGAGCCCTCCAGCTTGAAACCCTGCCAGAAACCCCACGAATTGCGTGACAAGGATGAGTGGACCGGGCGTGGTTTCCGCCAGCCCCAAGGCGTCGATCATCTGCGGCGCTGTGAGCCAGTTCAAATCGGTTACGGCGGTTTGCCCCAGATATCCCAAAACCGCATAGGCCCCGCCAAAGGTGACCACCGCCAGAGTTGAAAAAAGCAGCGCAATTTTGGTCAGGAATACCTCTTTCATGCCCCAAAGCAATGCGATGGGCAGCACCCAAAGAGCTGCAATGAGGCTGGAGGCGACCAGAGTGCTGTGTCTGGGTGGCTGGCTTTGGCTGGGGGGATGTGCGGTGTTGTGGAGCGCAG
Source organism: Planktomarina sp. (assembly GCA_016780825.1). Lineage (GTDB taxonomy): Bacteria > Pseudomonadota > Alphaproteobacteria > Rhodobacterales > Rhodobacteraceae > Planktomarina. The sequence continues at coordinate 44,949 of JADHLF010000011.1, forward strand.
CCACGCCCCAAAGCGCCGCGGCCAAAACCACCCAAGGATAGGGCAGGCCGAGCAGGGCAATTGCGCAAAAGCTGCTGGCGGCAATGGCCCAGGCCATGGGCTCACTCAAAGCGCGGGTGCAAATTTTGAGCAAGGCTTGAAAGACGATGACGATGACGCAGGCTTTGATGCCTGTGAAGGCGGCCTGGCTCCAGCCTGTGTGTCCAAAGTTGACATAGGCCCAAGCCAAAGCAAAAATCACACAGGCGCCGGGAAGGATGAACAAGGTTCCGCCGATCAATCCGCCACGCACCCCATGAAGCCGCCAGCCAAGGTAGGTGGCCAATTGCATCGCCTCCGGGCCGGGCAGCAGCATGCAAAATGACAGCGCTCTGAGGAAATCTTGCTGTGATATCCAGCCGCGTTTGTCGATCAGCTCATCGTGCATCAAGGCGATTTGCGCCGCAGGCCCCCCAAAGGACAAGAGCCCAATTTTGCCCGCAACTGCGGTGAATTGCGCCAAAGAGACTTGGGGCGTGGCCTGATTTTGCACGGATGAACGCTCCTTTTCGACTGAGGGGAAAATGCCGTAAGAGCCTATGCGCTACAAGTTGGAATATTGCCCCTTGGTTTTCGGCCGATTATGTGTCGCAAAATGGCGTGATCTGGTGAGAAATTGGGTTACACCGAGCCGGAGCGTGCGGGAGATAAGCTGATGACGATATTATTGGGCGTTGATACGGGCGGCACCTATACAGATGCGGTGCTGATCCGTGATGACACCGATGTGATTGCCAGTGCGAAATCTCTGACCACACGCGCCGATTTGGCGCTGGGCATCGGCTCTGCGGTGCGGGCCGTGTTGACGCAGGCGAATGTCGCGCCTCATGAGATTTCCTTGGCCTCTTTGTCGACAACCCTGGCCACGAATGCTCTGGTTGAGGGGCAAGGGGGCCGTGTGGGCTTGGTCTATATCGGATTTGATCCGCGGGATTTGGACAGCCATGGGCTGAAGGAGGCGCTAAAGGGTGATCCGGTGATCACCTTGGCTGGCGGGCATGATCATGCGGGCGGGCAGGCCGCCCCACTGGATGAAGCTGCGCTGCGGGAGTGGTTGGCGCAAGATCAAGGCGTATCGGCCTATGCAGTGGCTGCGCAATTTGCCACGCGCAATGCCGCTCATGAGCTGCGGGCCGCCGAGGTCATCGGGCAGATCACAGGCCGCCCTGTGAGCGCGTCGCATCACCTGTCCTCAAAGCTAAACGGACCCAAACGGGCCTTAACCGCTGTGTTGAATGCCCGATTGATCGGCATGACCCATAAGCTCATTGGTCGGGCGGAAGATATTTTGCGCGAGATCGGCCTCAGAGCGCCCCTGATGGTTGTGCGCGGCGATGGGGCTTTGATTTCTGCGCAAAAGGCCAAGGAACGGCCCATTGAAACCATTTTGAGCGGCCCCGCCGCATCCATTGTGGGGGCCCGTTGGATGACGGGACGGGATCATGCTTTGGTGTCTGACATTGGGGGCACCACGACGGATATCGCCCTGTTGCGTGATGGACAGCCGCTGATTGACCCGGCTGGGGCGCAGGTTGGCCCCTATCGCACGATGGTTGAGGCGGTGGCCATGCGCACGACTGGATTGGGTGGGGACAGTGAGGTGCATTTTCGCTCTGAGGGTCTCGCGGGCGGGGTCACCCTGGGCCCGCGCCGGGTCTTGCCCATTTCTTTGATCGCCCATGAGGCGCCAGAGGTGGTTTTACCCGCCCTTGATCGGCAGCTGCGCGCAGTCATGCCGGGCGACTATGATGGGCAATTTGTGCGCGCGGTGCCAGGCGGTGACACCGCCGGTCTCAGCGCGCGCGATCAGGCCGTATTTGACCGCATAGGCACACAGACCCATCCATTGGACCGGCTCTTGTCCACGCGGGTCGAATACCTGTCTATTCAACGCCTGATGGCGCGTGGCTTGGTTCAAATTTCCGGTGTCACCCCTTCCGATGCCAGCCATGTCTTAGGGGTGTTGAGCGCTTGGAACCGTGATGCGGCTGCGATTGGTTTGGCTTTGATGGGGCGCAGGCGCACGGGAGCCGGTGATCCTTTGGCACGGGATCCTGAGGATATGGCGAAAATCATTATTGATCAACTCACCACCCAAACCTCTAAAGCCTTGCTGACGGCGGCTTTTGCTGAGGAGAGCGACCCCTACGGTGGCGCGCCGGCGGATTTGGCGAGCCATGAGTTGTTGCAGCGCGGATTGCGGAGCGCGGCGGGGTTGGTGAAGATCGAGGCGTGTTTGGATGTGGCTGTGATCGGACTTGGAGCCTCGGCGGCCACCTATTACCCGGCCGTTGGCGCAGCGCTGAAGTGCGACGTTATTTTGCCCGAGCACGCGGCCGTGGCCAATGCCATTGGCGCCGTCGTTGGACGCATCACAATGCGCCGTTCCGGCACGATCACGGCGCCGTCCGAAGGGGTGTTTCGCGTATATTTTACCGAGGGCCCGCAGGATTTCCACAGCGAGGATGATGCCGTTCTGGCGCTGGAGACTTGGCTGTGCGACATCGCGCGCGCGGAGGTCGAGGAGAGCGGCAGCGACACGGTACAGGTCTCAAGCCATCGCGATATCAAGCGCGCGCGCGTTGAAGCGCGTGAGATCTTTGTTGAGGCGGTGATTTCAGTTGAGGCGACCGGTCGGCCCCGCGTGGCGCGCGCGCATCCAGCTTGAACGCAGCCCGCGCCTTTATTTTCGGTTAATATTTTTTGAGTATTTCGTTAAAAAAACCATTCTGAAAAAAACTTTAAGGATAGGGCATTGAAATCAATTATGTTTCTCAGGTTCGCTTTGGTGCTTGGCCTGTGGGGTTTTCTGCCCGCAGCGGGCGTTGCCCATGAAGGCGTCAAATGTTCCGAGCGCAATCTGGATCAAGCCATGCGGGCTTTGGGATCCCGCAGGACCGCTGAAACCTATTTCACCCCCTATATCACCCTTACAAAAAAGGACGTCTATTGGGCACGCAGTGAATATCGCATTGTGGGATTGACTGACTATCGTAGCCGATCTGAGGTTCATGGCGAAACCCTCTGGAACGGGGTTGAGATGACATTGATGTATCATGAGGCGGCACGGGCGCTTTGGGTGACCATGCAGCCGCGGCGCAAGGGGCAGGTCATTCCGACGGTGGTCTATACCAAATGCGCAACGCTTGATTGACGTGAAGACCAAGTGGGAGAGGGGGGGAAGGTGCAGGTTTCTGTTGCCAGGTACCTGCGGACCCCGCCTGACGCTGCAAGGCGACAGGGCTTAAGGTTTCAATGTTTCGGACTGCTTACGCAGCCAGAGCCACTGGAGCTTTGTTGTCATTTGCAACTAGCTTAAGTGAACCGATAACGGTGGTATCTCACCGAGCCAAAGCTAACCCCTTTAGACGTCCGTCGATCCTATTTCAGCCCCATCTGTCCCCAAATGAGGGAGGTTTGGTGGAGCTGCCGGGTACCGCCCCCGGGTCCGATCCGTTTATTACGAGCGCGTTTATGACCATAGTCCCGAGGGACACTTGAGATGTAATGTACTTTTCGTGCAATTAAAAGGGGCGCGGGAGGCAATATTTCGAGAATTGCCCGATAAGTTTTCTTGCCGGCCTCTGGCACTTGGGGGCGATTGACGCTAGCAGAAGAGGAATATCTAATCTTGGAGAGTCCCATGTTTAACGCCTTAGTTGTTGAGAAAACGGAAACGGGTACGCAGGCCGATTTGCGGCAAATCTCATATGACGATTTACCCGCGGGCGATGTGACTGTGGCGGTTGACTATTCCACCGTGAATTACAAGGACGGCCTGTGCATCGGTTCGGGCGGTGGTTTGGTCCGCGTTTATCCGCATGTGCCAGGAATTGATTTTGCCGGCACCGTCGAAAGCTCGGATGATCCGCGCTATCGGCCGGGGGATCAGGTCATTCTGACCGGCTGGCGCGTTGGCGAGACGCATTGGGGCGGCTATGCGCAAAAGGCGCGGGTCAAGGCGGATTTCCTTGTGCCGCTGCCGCAGGGGTTGACGAGCCGGCAGGCCATGGCTGTGGGCACGGCTGGCCTGACGGCCATGTTGGCGGTTATGGCGCTTGAAGGCCATGGGCTTGAGCCGGGCAGGGCGCCTGTGTTGGTCACCGGTGCGGCGGGCGGTGTGGGCTCTGTTGCCACGGCGCTCTTGGCCAATTTGGGCTATGAGGTGGCTGCGGTCACGGGCCGTCCTGAGACAGCAGAGTATCTCACCGGCCTGGGGGCTACGCAGATTGTCGCGCGCAATGAGCTCAACGAGGTGACCAAACGGCCGCTTGAAGCGGAGAGCTGGGCGGGTTGTGTCGACGCGGTGGGCGGCGAGATGTTGGCGCGCGTGCTGGGGCAAATGTGCTATGGCGCTTCCGTGGCGGCTGTGGGCCTGGGGGGCGGGGCGAGCCTGCCGGCGTCGGTCATTCCGTTTTTGCTGCGGGGTGTGAATCTCTTGGGCATTGACAGCGTGATGCAACCTTTTGAAAATCGGCAAAAGGCTTGGGCAAGGATCGCCAAAGATCTGCCACTCACAAAGCTGGAAGGCATGATTGTGCCGGCGGTTCTGTCCGATCTGCCGCGCTTGGGTAAAGAGATCCTCAAAGGCCAAGTGCAGGGCCGCGTGGTGGTTGACGTGAACGCCTAAGCGCCGCAAGGTACGGCCCAAATGGGCCTCAGCTTAAGGGGCTCGCCTTTACTTCTTTGCTTCGGGGCCTGGTTTTTCGGGGTGCCCGAGGAGCCATCTGCCAAGGACCAACGCCATGCAGCTCGATCTAGAGTTTATCCGTCAAAATTTCCCTGCTTTTGATGTGCCCTCTTTGCAGGGGCAATCATTTTTCGAAAATGCTGGGGGCTCTTATACCTGTGTGCAGGTTCAGGACCGTCTGGCCCGGTTCTACCGAGAGCGCAAAGTGCAGCCCTATGCGCCCTACGCGGCGTCGCGCTTGGGCGGGGAAGAAATGGACGAGGCCCGCGCGCGCCTGGCCGCGATGCTGGGTGTGCAGAGTGATGAGCTGAGTTTTGGGCCCTCCACCACACAGAACACCTATGTTTTGGCGCAAGCGGTCGGGCAATGGTTGGAACCGGGGCAATCCATTATTGTCACCAATCAAGACCATGAAGCCAATTCGGGCCCTTGGCGGCGCTTGGCCGAACGGGGGGTTGAGGTGAAAGAATGGGGCATTGATCCGCAAACCGGACTTCTGGATCCGCAAGATTTGCAGGCTTTGCTGGACCCATCCGTGCGACTGGTGTGCTTTCCGCATTGCTCCAATGTGATCGCTGCGGTGAACCCGGTGGCGGAAATCACCGCGATGATCCGCGCGGCCGGTGCGTATTCTTGTGTTGATGGCGTGAGTTACGCGCCGCATGGCTTTGTGAATGTTTCAGAGTTGGGCGCGGATATCTACCTGTTTTCCGCCTATAAAACCTATGGGCCGCATCAAGGGCTGATGGTGATCCGGCGTGAGCTTGGACTGCGCCTGCCCAATCAAGGGCATTATTTTAACGAAGGCAGCCTCTATAAACGCTTCACACCAGCCGGTCCCGATCACGCGCAGGTGGCGGCCTGTGCGGGTATGGCCGATTATATGGATGCGGTCTATGCGCACCATTTTTCACAGGAGGCCACAGCGGCGCAGCGGGCCGCAAAGGTACATGATCTGTTTAGAGATCACGAGGCCCGTTTGGCTCAACCGATTTTGGACTATCTGAGCGCTAAAAATTCTGTGCATTTGATTGGCCCGGCTGAGGCTATAAATCGCGCGCCAACCATTGCGGTGGAATTGTCCATCCCCGGTGAAGTGGCAGCAGAGAAGCTTGCTCCCTTTGGTGTCATGGCGGGGGGCGGTGATTTTTACGCGGTGCGCCCCTTGTCTGCCCTTGGCATTGCGCCTGAGAAGGGGGTGCTGCGCCTTTCTTTTGTGCATTATACGGGCGCCGATGATGTTGACCGGCTGTTAAATGCCCTAGATCACGTCCTATAGCGGATGATGAAGGACGCGATATGACCCCAACACTCTTGTGGTTCCGGCGCGACTTGCGTCTTCAGGACCACGCGGCGCTTACGGCGGCTCTGTCTCGGGGTGGCCCGGTGGTTGCTGTGTTCCTCTGTGATGCACAGGTTGAGACTCTTGGATCGGCGCCGAAATGGCGGCTGGAGCAGGGTGTTGCAGCCCTGCAAAAGGCAGTTGAGGAGAAGGGCAACCGTTTGATCCTGCGGCGCGGCGCGGCGATAGATGTGATCCCTCAACTGGCTCAGGAAACGGGAGCGACCGCGGTCTATTGGCAGCGGGCCTATGATCCCGCCAGTCAGGCGCGAGATGCGCAGGTGAAGGCCTCCCTGACTGCCATGGGTCTTGAGGCCAAAAGTTTCAAAGGCCATCTGTTGTTCGAACCCTGGACCGTGCAAACCAAACAGGGTGGCTTTTACAAAGTTTACACGCCGCTTTGGCGGGCTGTGCGCGATCGTGAGGTGCCGGCGCCCTTGCCGGCGCCAGGGCAGATCCCTGCGCCAGAGACCTATCCCAGCTCCGAGGCGCTGGGCGCATGGGGCTTGGGGCAGGCCATGCAGCGCGGCGCGGCAATCGTGGCAGGTCACGCGCGGGTGGGTGCGGATCTGGCGCAGGAGAGATTGGCGGAATTCACCAGCGGCGCCTTGCGCCACTATGGCGCGGGGCGGGATATTCCGGGTGAAGATGGCACGTCAAAATTGGCGGAAAATTTAGCTTTGGGGGAAATTACCCCCGCGCAATGCTGGCACGCTGCGCAAGCAGAATTGGATCGTGGCAATCCTGGGGCGGAAATTTTCCGAAAAGAATTGGTGTGGCGCGAGTTTGCCTATCACCTGCTGCACCATACGCCGCAAATCTTAACGCGAAACTGGAAACCGGCTTGGGATGCGTTTCCCTGGAGCGAGGATGCCAGCAGCGCCAAATTTACCGCCTGGAAAACCGGGCGCACGGGGCTGGAGTTTATCGATGCGGCGATGCGCGAACTCTATGTCACCGGCACCATGCACAACCGCGGACGGATGATTGTGGCCTCTTATCTGACCAAACACCTCATGACCCATTGGCGTCTTGGGCAGGCTTGGTTTGAAGACTGCCTGATCGATTGGGACCCGGCGAGCAATGCGATGGGATGGCAATGGGCGGCGGGCAGCGGCCCGGATGCGGCGCCCTATTTCCGCGTGTTCAATCCCGAAACCCAGATTGAGAAATTCGATCCGGATCGGCGCTACCGCAAGATGTGGATTGCAGAAGGGCAGGCACATCCACCACCGAGCGCGCAGCACTATTTTGAGGCTGTTCCAAGGTCTTGGGGCCTGTCGGCGCAGAGCGCCTACCCCGCGCCGATTGTCTCAGCCAAAGACGGGCGCGAAATCGCCTTGTCGTCTTACAAAACCCGTGACTTCTAATCACCGCGAGGCTTGCTTCTCACGCCTGCTCCGTTAATTTACTATAAACTCCAATCTCTACGGGAGACGCCTATATGATCCTGACCTCCACCGATGGGCAGAAAAATTTGCCTCGTTATTTTGCCACCGCCTTTGGCGTTGCGCAAAAAGGACAAAATGGGCGCATAGATTTTGTTTTTGACGATGGTCGTATTTTTCGGGCCGAAGGCCCAGGCGCGGGGCCGGTCTGTGAGATACGGATTCACGACAATGGTATCTTCGAGCGTTTGCTGCGCGAAGGGCAATTGGGGTTTTGTGATGCCTATTTGGACGGCCAATGGAGCACGCCGGATTTGCAGGCTTTCATGGACTATATCCATGCGGAAAATGATGAGGTGTTCGACAGTTTCCCAGGCCAAAAGCTGATACAGCTTTATGAAAAATTCCGCTTCTGGATGCAGGGAAATTCCAAGGGGCAAGCGCGCAAGAATATCAGCTATCACTATGATTTAGGAAATGATTTCTACGGCCTGTGGCTCGACAAGACGATGACCTATTCATCGGCGATTTTTGAAACTGGCCGTGAGACTCTCGAGGAGGCCCAGACGGCAAAATATGCCAGTATGGTCGATCAAATGGGGGTAAAACCCGGCGATCATGTGCTGGAAATCGGTTGCGGCTGGGGCGGCTTTGCCGAATATGCTGCAAAAGAGCGCGGTTTGAAGGTGACCTGTCTGACCATCAGTAATGAGCAGTTTAAATATGCCGAAGAACGGATTGCGGCGGCGGGCTTGCAAGATTCGGTGACGTTTAAATTGCAAGATTACCGCGATGAAACAGGAGTTTATGACGGCATCGCCAGCATCGAGATGTTTGAGGCCGTGGGAGAGAAATATTGGCCCTCCTATTTCAGCACTGTTTATGGCCGGCTCAAAGCCGGTGGGCAGGCGACATTGCAAATCATCACAGTGCGGGATGATCGGTTTGAGGAATACCGAAAATCTGTTGATTTTATTCAAAAGTATATTTTTCCAGGCGGCATGCTGCCCTCACCGTCTGTGCTGCGCCGCGAGGCCCAGAAAGCCGGTCTGGACTGTGTGAAATCGATTGAATTTGGCGAAAGTTATAGCAAAACCTTGCGGCTTTGGCATGCGCGGTTCAATGATAAATGGGATCAAGTGGCGGCGATGGGCTTTGATGATCGTTTTCGCCGGATGTGGAATTTCTACCTGACCTCCTGTGCGGCGACCTTTCATTACGCCAATTGTGATGTGACACAAATCACCCTCTCCAAGCCTAAATGAGCCGCCGATGACCGATGTTTTTTTGTTCGGCACGCTGTGCTGGCCTGAGCTGTTGCGCCTTGTGGGTGGGGCAAGCTGTCCGCGAGGCGAGGCGGCGGATTTACCCGGCTACCATGTGAGCTGGGCCAAGGGGCACCCTTTCCCGGCCATTCATCCCAAAGCGGGCTGTAAGGCGCGGGGCATTTTGCTGCGGGGATGCGATGCGCAAGTTTTGGCCCGTATGGATCACTATGAAAGTGGCTTTGGCTATAAGCTGCACCCGGTGACGGTCATGGCCGCTGCGGGCCGTGTGCAGGCGCAGGTTTACCTGCCGCCCGACGGTCTGGAGCCGGGGCCTGAGTGGTCTTTGACCGATTGGCAAGCGGCACATGGCGCTTTGGCTTTGGAAGCCGCAGGGGAGGTCATGGCCGTAATGGGCCGGATGTCGCCGGCGGAGCTGGCGCGGGCCTATCCTATGATGCGCGTGCGTGCCGATGCACGGCTCAAAGCGCGATCAGAGCCGGCACCGCAATCGCCCTCTGGTTTAAGTCGCGCCGATGTGGTGGTGCATGAACACTCCCAGCCCTATACACATTTTTTCGCTTTGCAGCAGGCCGAGCTTTCCGTGCCGCGCTTTGATGGGGCAGGGCGCGAGCGGATCGAGCGGGCGGCCTTTATTGGAACAGATGCCGCCATTGTTCTGCCCTATGACCCTGTAACCGATCGGGTCTTATTGGTTGAACAGTTTCGGTTTGGCCCCTTTGTGCGGGCGGATGCCCACCCGTGGTTGATGGAACCTGTGGCCGGCCGAATTGATGCGGGCGAGACACCCCAAGCCGCCGCGATCCGTGAGTGCTTTGAAGAGACGGGATTGACCATCAAGGATTTGCATAGGGTGCATAGCGGCTACTGCTCACCAGGGTGCAGCAGTGAATATTTTCACATTTTTGTCGGCCTTGCCGATATTGGGGATGCGGCGGGGATCTTGAGCGGATTGCAGGAGGAATCCGAGGATATCCTAGGGTATGTCCTGAGCTTTGATGACTTCTATCACCGTCTGACGAGCGGTCAATTGCCGGTGGTGCCCCTGGCATTGGCCGGCTATTGGTTGGCACAAAATCGCGACAAGCTGCGTAAGAATTCTTGAGCTTCTGTTCCATGCGGCTTAGGAAGATTAAAAGATAAAGGGTGTGTGATGTCTACGATCTATTCCGATTTGGCTGCGGCAGTGGGCAATACGCCCTTGATCCGCCTCAATGCGGCCAGCGTGGCCACGGGTTGTGAAATCCTGGGCAAAGCGGAATTCATGAACCCAGGGCAATCTGTGAAGGATCGCGCGGCTTTGTATATCATCAAAGCGGCTGTGGCGTCTGGCGAATTGCGACCGGGGGGCACGATCGTGGAAGGCACGGCGGGCAATACCGGGATTGGCTTGGCGCTGGTGGGCGCCTCCATGGGCTTTCGCACCGTGATCGTCATACCGGAAACCCAAAGCCAAGAGAAAAAGGATATGTTGCGCCTTGCCGGTGCAGAGCTTGTTGAAGTGCCCGCTGCGCCATATAAAAATCCCAATAATTATGTGCGCTATTCGGGACGTTTGGCCGAAGAATTGGCCAAAACAGAGCCCAATGGCGCCATATGGGCCAATCAATTTGACAACATTGCCAATCGTCAAGCGCATATCGAGACCACCGGACCTGAGATATGGGCGCAAACCGAGGGTCGGCTCGATGGGTTTATTTGCGCGGCAGGCTCAGGTGGAACCGTGGCGGGCTTGGGGATGTATTTGCAGCCCAAGGGTGTCAAAGTCGGCCTCGCCGATCCGGATGGTGCGGCCTTACACAGGTTTTACACCACGGGGGTTTTGGCGTCAGAAGGGTCCTCGATCAGCGAAGGTATCGGCCAAGGTCGGATTACCAAGAACCTAGAGGGCTTCACGCCGGATGTATCCTATAACATTTCCGATGCAGAGGCTTTGCCCTTTGTCTTCGATTTGCTGCGCAATGAGGGCCTGGTTCTGGGGGGATCTTCTGGGATCAACATTGCGGGCGCTGTGCGCATGGCCCGCGACCTTGGCCCCGGTCATAGAATTGTGACTATTCTTTGCGATTATGGTACACGCTATCAATCAAAACTCTTTAACCCTGATTTCTTGCGCTCAAAAGGGCTTGAGGTGCCAGAATGGATGGAGACGCGCCGTGATATTAAAACTGTTTTTGGACCTGTCTAAATTATTTCTGATTCTGTGGTTGGGGCTTTGGGCCGCGCTCGCAAGTGCCCAAACCTCGACGCCAGCCACGCCGGATTATGGCCGATGGGCCTCAATGGCGAATATGGCACAAGATACGCTCGAATCCGGCACCGCAAATGAAGCTTTTTTGATCAAACTGCGTGAGCAATTGGCCTTGCGGCGCTCTGAATTCTCAGAAGTGCAAAATTCTAACCCCTCGCGATTGGCCATTTTGGAGGAGCAACTCTCCGCCCTCGGGCCTGCGCCGGAAAGCGGCACAGAACCGGCAGAAATCGCCGAACGCCGCGCAAGTTTGGTTCAGGATATTGAGGCCATAAATGCGCCGCGAATTCGGGCCAAAGAAGCCTATAAACAGGCCGATGGCTTGATTCGTGAAATCGATGCCGCGCTGTCGGCGAAACAGACAGAAAATCTGCTTAAGCTCGGCCCATCTCCCATTGATCTTCGTCTCTGGCCTGAGGCGATTTTGCAAATTACCGCAAAATTCCAGTCCTTTGTGGGCAGTGTATCGACCGCTTGGAATACCCCTGTTGTGCGCGACAAAGCGCGCGATCAATTGCCTCTGATCGTGACGCTGCTGTTGGCAGCAGGCGTGCTGCTGACGCAAGGTCACCGCTGGCTCGCCCGCGCCCTGCGGCGCCTGTCGCGCTCAGAGGATGTCTATGGGGTCGATCTGGCGCGATATCTTCAGGCCTTGGGGCAGCTGGTGAGTGTCATGCTTTGCGTATTCTTGCTGTCGCGGGCTTGGAGCGTTTCGCGACTCTATGATCTTGATTTGAGCGTTCTGCTGCAAGCCGCCACTTGGATTTTTGCCCCGCTCTTCATCAGCCGGTGGTTGGCCAGTCAACTTTGCCCCGTCGATGAGACGAGCCGCAGCGCGCTTTCGCTGTCCAGCGGGTCTGGTGTCCAGGCGCGGTTTTTGATCCGTTGGTTGGGTGTGGTCGTCTCTGCAATGATCTTGATGGATTATCTGCGCGATATGGGCGATTTTTCGAGCGGCACAGCGGCGGTGATCGTTTTTGTGCTGGTGTCCATCGCGGGGATTGGAGCCTTTCGGCTGGGTGGATTGTTGTGGCGCCAAAGCTCCACATCACAAGCCGCGCCAGAGGTCGCACAAGTGCCGCATAGGTTTGTGGTGCGTCTCGGGCAGGGGCTGGCCGTTCTCGCCGCTATTTCTATCGCTCTTGCGGCGATTGGCTATTCCGATTTGGCGGTGACCTTGTTGCGCGCAGGGCTTCTGTCGACCGGGCTTTTGGGCATCCTCTTCGTGACGTTTGATGCCGTGCGTAATGGATCAGCCATGCTGTCCTCGGACCGTAGCGCCGGGCATGACAGCCTGGCTGCGGTCGTGGTCAATGCGGGATTAATTGTGGCCTCCTTGCCGGTCTTTGCCCTGATCGTAGGGGTGCGAACATCGGAGCTGACCGAGCTGTGGTCGACCTTTAAATCGGGTGTGACACTTGGCGAGGTGCAGCTCTCTCCTGGCGTTGTGCTGCAATTGATCGTTGTCTTTGTCATTGGCCTGTTGATGACGCGCCTCATTCAACGAACTTTAAAAACGCGCATTTTGGCAAAGACGAAGATCGATGCAGGTGGGCAGAATGCCATCGTATCGGGCATCGGCTATTTCGGGATTTTCTTGGCAGCGGTGGTGGCAATCACATCCGCTGGGCTTGACCTCTCTTCGCTTGCGATTGTCGCCGGTGCCCTGTCGGTCGGGATCGGTTTTGGCCTGCAAAATATCGTATCCAATTTCGTGTCTGGCATCATCTTATTGATCGAGCGGCCCATAAGCGTTGGCGATTGGATCGAAGTGGGCGGCAATATGGGGATTGTCAAAAAAATCTCGGTCCGTTCCACGAGCATCCAGACCTTTGACCGTACGGATGTGATCGTGCCGAATGCGGATTTGGTCTCGGGAACGGTGACCAACTACACCCATGGCAGCTCTGTGGGCCGGATCATTGTCCCTGTTGGCGTGGCCTATGGCAATGATACGCGTAAGATTGAAGAGCTCTTGTTGCCGCTTGCGGAGCAACACCCTCTGGTGCTGAAAGATCCGGCACCTTCGGTGGTGTTCCAAGGATTTGGCGCAGATTCGTTGAACTTTGAAATTCGCGCATTGCTTGGCGACATCAATTTTGGACTCACTGTGCGCTCTGAACTGAATCATCAGATCTATGAGGTGCTGACCGCCCATGGCATTGAAATTCCGTTTAGGCAGCGCGATATTTGGATCCGAAATCCAGAGGCGCTGAGCGGCGTACGCTCTGAACCCTCGCAGCCATCATAAGCCGTCAGCCCGGGCGCCAGCCGATATAAAAAAAGGGTGGCGCAAGGACACAAGAGCCGCGGATCGGATTTTTTGAATCATAAGCGCGGAAATCTATTTTAGGCTCTTGAAAACCAAGCGCCAGTCTCATAGACCACGCCCAACGGACAGGTGGCCGAGTGGTCGAAGGCGCACGCCTGGAAAGTGTGTAGGCGGGAGACCGTCTCCAGGGTTCGAATCCCTGTCTGTCCGCCACGTATTTAATATTTATGAAATAATTTCAATACACTAATAAATTTATCAGAAGTTAGCCCCCACATTCGCCCCCACAATATTGACCATACCCGCTATTTCCGCCACGCGCCCGCACGCCTGCGCATCGCTGCAAACATGTATGGTTGTGCATCCGGTTACGCGGCTATTTGCCTGCTGAGGCCACTGTGGTCCGCTGAAGACGCTACGCAGGCAAGGTGTGGGGTTAGATTGCTTGAACGGTGCTAAATGAACGCCACTTCTACTCACGAGACAATTTCAAGCTCAATCGAACCGCTGCTCTTGCTGAATGGCGCCAACTATTGAGCGCATAGATTTAGGCTGCACCAGCAATCCGATGCCAGTTCTCATAAGTCTGACAGCACCCTGTGATCTACATTCCTAAATTTCTTCATCAATATTGTTTTTTGTTTGTTTTAGAGCTTTGTTGTTAGGCGGTGCTATAAACTTTTCATAGATAAAAAAAATCATAGGCGTCAAC
>JADHLF010000012.1 GCA_016780825.1 Planktomarina sp.
AAGCTGAAAAACTGACTTGGCGAGATCTATTCCGAGTGTTGTAATGTCCATTGTGGATGGCTCCTTCTCTATGTGGGTTTCTGACACCACCATTATGGCACATTGTGATGCCGATTGGGTGGAGCCGTCCACACCATCATGTGTTGAACTTGACCGAACCAGACGCGCTGTTCCTCGCCAGAGATTTTACAATTCGCGACGAGGACACCGTTTATATCACTGAGGCACCGATTACGACGTGGAATAAAACACTCCGTGGTATCATGGGCGGATTGGGGACAACCACAAGCTTTGCCAATACGGTCAACAACCTGTAATTTGACACCCCATCTTGATCCAGAGCCAAAGCCTGCCGCGCCTGCCGCGCGGCGGGCCATTTCGCTCTCCTTGGGGGCCTTCACGCAAAGGCGCATCAACCGCATCCTTGACCTCGCGGGCCACACTCCGCGCCTCGGCTGGCCAGGTTCCTCAGATCAAATTTTAGCCTGGGGCAATGGCATTTCAGCCAAACGTGGCGCCTGGGTGGCACGTATGACCGGCGCGCAGCTGTTGCACATCGAAGATGCCTTTCTCCGCTCGGTACTTCCCGGCCGCAGCGGGCAAGCCCCTTTGGGTTTGCTCATCGATCCGCAAGCCTGTCATTTCGATGCAAGTCGCCCGAGCGCCTTGGAAGATCTCCTCAAAACCCATCCACTTGAGTCCCCGGCCCTTCTTGAGCGCAGCGCCGCAGCCATGGCGCGGATCGCCAAGCATAGGCTCACAAAATACAGCGGTGTGCCTCGCAACGCGCCCTGCCCTAAAGCTGGGTTTGTCCTGGTCATTGATCAGACGCGCGGCGATGCATCGATTGAGAAAGGCGCGGCAAACGCACAGAGCTTTCAACAAATGTTAGCACTTGCAAGGGCGGAAAACCCCACAGCACGCATCGTGATCAAAACCCATCCAGAAACGCGGTTGGGATATCGCGCGGGCCATTTCAGCGCGGAGGATTTGGATGACGGCATGGAGCTTCTGACCCATGCGATTGCCCCCCAAGATCTCTTTGCCGCGGCCCAAACTGTCTACACGGTCACCTCTCAAATGGGATTTGAAGCCATATGGGCGGGCCACCGGCCCGTGGTCTTTGGGCAACCGTTCTACGCGGGATGGGGGCTCAGCCGAGACATACAGCCCGCACGCCGGCGCGGCCGCGTGCTCAGCCCAGCGCAATTATTCGCCGGGGCCATGATTTTATACCCCAAATGGTATGACCCCTGCCGCGATGCCCTGTGCAGTTTGGAGCAAGTGTTGGATCAACTGGAAGCCGAAACCCGCACCTGGCGGGATGATCATGCGGGATGGGAGGCACGCGGTATCAGCCTATGGAAGCGCCAGCCATTGCAGCAATTTTTTGGTCGCCATCGCCCGCTTCGGTTCCAATCAAAACCCGGCTCACATCGCCCTGCAATGGCTTGGGGCGCGGGACCGCACGCGGATGGGGTGCACCATCTCGAAGATGGGTTTTTAAGATCCAAAGGGCTTGGGGCCCAATTGGTGCCGCCGCTCTCCTTGGTATTGGACCGCAAGGGCATTTACTTTGACCCGAGCCGCCCAAGCGATTCAGAGACGCTCATTGCCAACAGCCTGACGCTCTCTGCGCAGGAGCGGCAGCGCGCAGCCGATCTGCAAACTAAGCTCATCTCTAGCGGCATTTCAAAGTATAATCCGCGCCCGTCCGCGGCGCTGTCATTGCCCCCTGGACGCCGGATTTTGGTGCCTGGACAAGTGGAAGATGACGCGTCAATTCGCCTGGGCACGCGCGATATTTGCACGAATCTGGCGCTGCTGCGCTGCACCCGCGCGCAGAACCCCGATGAGGTTGTGATCTATAAACCCCACCCCGACGTTGAGGCGGGGCTGCGGCCCGGCGCCCTGTCTCAGGCGACAGAATATTGCGATCGTATTGCGGCAAATCACGACCCGATCTCCTTAATAAATCAGGTGGATGAAGTTTGGACAATGACATCGCTGCTGGGATTTGAAGCGTTGATCCGGGGCAAGGCCGTGACCTGCCTGGGGCTGCCCTTTTATTCCGGCTGGGGTTTAACCCACGACCGGCATGAGGTGCCACGACGGCAAGCCCGGCCTGATGTTCTTGGACTTATACATGCCTGCCTAATTGAATATCCGAGATATTTCGACCCGGTGACCAAGTTGCCCTGCCCGCCTGAGGTTGTCCTGGACCGGCTGGCGGAGGCGGCAGATCTCCCGCAGGCGTGGTATTTGCGGCCATTGGCCAAAATTCAGGGGGTATTTGCTGGCCAAGCCCATCTGTGGCGTTAAAACCTGCTTCGCCAAAAGCGCATATTGGATTGGCGATAGAGCCATGCCCTAAGGCATGCGGCGCCAATCTTGACGGATATCTGAACCAATCTTGCGGGCTGAGATAAGCTCAAAGCGCGGTGCCTCATTCAACTGCGACAAAGCCAGATTGCCCAGGCCGGCCAGCCCCTCCGCGCCCAGTGCCACGCCGGCCGTATAGAGGATCACATCGTCCACCAACCCGGCGCGCAGCAATGAGGCCGCCAGCTGTCCGCCGCCCTCACATAAAACCGACGTCAGCCCTTTTGTCCCCAGGGCCTGCAGAAGCTCTGCCACATCCAGCAGCCCTTCCGGTGCAAGCGGAACCTCACACAGCGCATCGCATTGAGAGTGCCAAGCGCCGCTCACATCGGCCTGCGGCCCATGACACAACCAAAGCGGCGCACGATCGCGACTGGCCTGTAAGGCCGCCCCGTCAAAATCTAAATGCCGCGAGGCCACAATGCGGATCGGTTGCCGAATGAGGCCCAAACCGCGCACGGTGAGGCTGGGATTGTCCGCCCGCGCCGTGCCGCCACCCACCAATACCGCGTCATGACAGGCGCGCAGGCCATGCACATCGCGCCGCGCCTCAGCGCCTGTGATCCACTGGCTTTCGCCGCTGGCCGTGGCAATGCGCCCATCCAATGAAGTGGCCAATTTCAGTGTTACCCGCGGGCGTCCATTCTGCAAACGGCTAAAAAAACCGCGATGCGCCACCGAAGCCTCCTGCGCCCGGCAGCCCATAGTGACCTCAATTCCCGCCGCTTGGAGCTTGGCAATTCCCGTGCCGCTGACGCGCGGATCTGGATCCGCAATCGCCACAACGCAGCGTGCAATCCCGGCTGCAATCAAGGCCTCAACGCAGGGCGGAGTGGCCCCGTGATGGGCACAGGGTTCTAGGGTCACAAAGGCTGTGGCCCGCTGCGCCAAGCCCCCGGCCTGTTCCAAAGCCATGGTTTCCGCATGCGGTCTGCCGCCTGGCTGGGTCCAGCCGCGACCGACAATGCGCGTGCCTTGCACTATGACGCATCCCACCGCCGGATTGGGCCAAACGCATCCCTGACCACGCTGGCCCAAACTCAGGGCCAACGCCATAAAGCGCGCGTCACTTACAGCACTCACTCCTCAGGCGGCAAGTTTGGCCGCAGCTCGGAGACGAATTTGTCAAAATCATCCGCCGCTTGGAAATTCTTATAGACACTGGCAAAGCGCACAAAGGCCACCGTATCGATCCGTGCCAAAGACTCCATGACAATCTCACCGATAGAGGTGGACGGGATATCTGTATCGCCCATGCTTTCCAGGCGGCGCACGATGCCTGAGATCATTTGATCCATGCGCTCGGGCTCAACCGGACGTTTTTGCAAGGCAATCCGAATAGAGCGCTCGAGCTTGGTCCGGTCAAAATCTTCTCTGCGACCATTTGATTTGATGACCACCAAATCTCGCAATTGCACGCGCTCATAGGTGGTAAACCGCCCACCACAGGCCGGGCAAAACCGGCGCCGCCGAATGGCGACATGATCCTCGGCCGGGCGCGAGTCTTTTACCTGAGTGTCAACATTTCCACAAAACGGGCAACGCATGTTCCATCCCCTCTTAGCTTTCCGGTAGCGCCGAGCGCCCAAACTTCCACAATCCTTATAACATTTCACCACGGTTTGGGTAGAGGAGATTTTGACCCACTGCATTTTGACCCGCCCACCCCATGCGGCCAGCGCCAGAATGATAAAGGCCCCGCAAAGCGAGGCCTTTATCGTCAAAATTCAATGCGGCAAGGGCGCTATTGGTCGAGGAAGCTCCGCAATTTACGGCTGCGACTTGGATGTTTGAGCTTGCGCAGGGCTTTGGCTTCGATCTGGCGAATACGTTCGCGTGTCACGCTGAACTGTTGACCAACTTCTTCCAAAGTGTGATCGGTATTCATGCCGATGCCGAAGCGCATCCGCAGCACCCGTTCTTCGCGCGGCGTAAGACTGGCCAATACCCGAGTGGTGGTTTCCTTTAGGTTTTCTTGGATCGCACTGTCCAGTGGCAGCACAGCGTTTTTATCCTCAATGAAATCCCCAAGCTGCGAGTCTTCCTCATCGCCAATTGGCGTCTCCAAGGAAATGGGCTCTTTGGCAATTTTCATGACCTTACGCACTTTTTCTAAAGGCATTTGCAGCTTGGCCGCCAATTCCTCGGGCGTGGGCTCACGGCCAATTTCATGCAGCATTTGGCGCCCGGTACGCACCAGCTTATTGATCGTTTCGATCATATGCACCGGAATGCGGATGGTGCGCGCCTGGTCCGCAATCGAGCGGGTGATCGCTTGGCGAATCCACCAGGTGGCATAGGTTGAGAACTTATAGCCGCGGCGATATTCAAACTTATCGACCGCTTTCATGAGGCCAATGTTGCCCTCCTGAATCAAATCCAAGAACTGCAATCCGCGGTTGGTGTATTTTTTGGCAATCGAAATCACCAAACGCAGGTTGGCCTCAACCATTTCTTTCTTGGCTTGACGGGCCTCTTTCTCCCCTTTTTGCACCTGTTGCACAATGCGGCGAAATTCAGAGATATCGAGCCCAACATATTGGCCGACCTGGGCCATCTCTGCGCGCAGCTCTTCAACTTTATCGACACTCCGTTCCATGAACATGGTCCAGCCACGGCCAGTTTTCTCGCCCATATCGGTCAGCCAATTGGGGTCGAGCTCGCGGCCGCGATAAGCATCGATGAATTCGCGGCGATTGATCCGCGCTTGGTCCGCAAGTTTCACCATAGAGCTGTCGATCGACATCACTCGGCGGTTGATGCCGTAGAGCTGGTCGATCAACGCCTCGATCCGGTTGTTGTGCAGGTGCAATTCATTCACCAGTTCAACAATTTCAGACCGCAGCTTTTGATACTTCTCCTCAGCCCCATCCGAGAAACTCTCATCCTCGTTCAAAGTGGCAGAGATCCGCACATCCTGCATCTCAGACAGAAGCAGGTAATGAGAGGCAATAAGATCCAGCGTCTCCAGAACCTTGGGCTTTAGAGCAGCTTCCATGGCGGCCAGGGAGAGGTTCGCCCCTTCGTCATCGTCATCATCATCGGCGATAATGGGGTTGCCATCCGCATCCAGCTCAGGGCCGGCACTGGCGGGGCTGTCAGTCGCCACAGAGGCCGACACAACCGGAGCCTCCTCCTCTTCGCCCATATGGTGACCGAAGGTGGCTTCCAGATCAATCACGTCACGCAGCAAAATATCTTCACTCAGAAGCTCGTCGCGCCAGATGGTGATCGCTTGAAAGGTCAGCGGGCTCTCGCAGAGCCCCAAAATCATCGTATTGCGACCCGCTTCAATCCGCTTGGCAATGGCAATCTCGCCCTCGCGGCTCAAGAGCTCCACCGAACCCATTTCACGCAGATACATGCGCACAGGATCATCGGTCCGGTCTAGTTTTTCGTTATTTGCCCCCGCAAGCGCCACATCGCGGTTTTGACCGGAGGCCACCAAATCAGTTGGGCCTTTGTCTTCATCTTCCTCAGATTCATGTTCTTCGGTCACCTGAATGCCCATCTCAGAGAGCATCGACATGACATCTTCGATTTGATCTGACGACACCTGATCGGGCGGCAAAACTGTGTTCAGTTGATCATAGGTGATATAGCCCCGTTCGCGCGCATCACCGATCATCTTTTTGACAGCCGTTTGGCTCATATCGATCATCGGTTCATTGGCGTCGGCATCTTGCTTGCGGTCGTCATTATCCTTGGCGGCCATGCGCTGTGGCTCCTTGTCCTTGGGACTCTCACTAAACGTAAAAACGAATCGGTTTTGAAACTAATTCGCTTCGCTATTTAGCCTGATTCGCCCCCCAGTTCCCACCCCCACCGAACTTAAGGTCGGTTTGGTTTCGAATAATTAATCTGCTGGAGCAGATCATCCAATGTATTTTGTTCCTCTAACTTTACTTTTAAACCGTTTTTGGCGGTCTTATATTCTGTGTGATCTTCCTGCGCGCCCTGGGTTGTGGCTTGCAAATGTTTGGCGGATTCGCTGATCCGCCAGGTCAGCCCCTCCGTGTCAACATCCGACACATCCAAAACCGCCTCTGCCACCTCGCGCCCATGCGCATCTACAGCAAAAATCTGAGCAAATTCTTGACGCAGACAGGTGAGCACAAAAGACACATCCGAACTGTTGCGCACAGAGGGCGCAATGCGGACATGGGGAAGCTGCATCAAAGTTTCAAGTTGCTGCCGCCCAAAAATATGTTCCGCTTCTGACCAGAGCTGATCTGTGGCGCCGGAAAATCGCAGCAAAAATTGCTGGAGATCACGGTGCAGCGGCTTTTCAAACTGCAAATCCTCCAACGCCCCTTCGACACTCGGCAGGGCCTGCGGGCAGTTGAGCAAACTGGCCAAAATGACCGAATGGCGCAAAACATGGCTGGGTTCAGAGCCATTGGCCAAGGCCGAGCTGCGCGTGCTTGCCTGCGGCGTGACCGGCCGATAGCCGATCTTGGCATTGAAGCCGCGCGCCGATCGCGCCGCGGTCTTTGGTCGGAACAACTGCCAGCGTTTGTCCTTGATCGCCTGGCCATAATGACCCCGAATAGAGGGGTCTTTGATCAGCATGAGCTTTTCGCGAAGGGCTTTGTCCAATGCGGCCTTGCGTTCCGGGCTATCGAAATTCTTGCCATAGGTTTCACGTTCCCACAAAAGATCCACCATCGGCCGTGCCGCGTTCACCAGCGTTTGCATGGCCCCCGGCCCACCGGCGCGCAGCACATCATCGGGATCCTGACCATTGGGCATGACCGCAAAGCGCAGCGACTTCCCAGCTTCCAACAGAGGGAGCGCCAAATCCATGACACGCTGCGCGGCACGAATGCCCGCCGTATCGCCATCCAGAGCGATGATAGGCTCATCACAGATGCGCCACATCAGCTGCAACTGGGTCTGTGTTATCGCCGTGCCCAAGGGGGCCACAGAGGCTCCAAATCCCGCCTCCGCCAAGGCGATCACATCCATATAGCCTTCTGCGACAATCAAGCTCTGCCCCTTGCCAGAGGCCTCCCGCGCCGGGCCATGGTTATAGAGCGAGCGGCCCTTATCAAAAAGCTCAGTCTCCGGTGAATTGAGGTATTTGGCCTGATCATTGGGATCCATCGCCCGACCCCCAAAGCCAATGCAACGCTTTTGCGGATCACGAATTGGAAAAATAATGCGATTGCGAAATGTGTCATAGGGGCGTTTGCCCTTATTGGAGGGTTTGCCTAAACCGGCCGCCAAGATCAACTCTTCAGAGACAGACTTCCCTGTGAGATGATCCCAAAGCCCTTGCCAGCTGTCGGGCGCATACCCAATCTCGAACCGATCCAATGCCTGCTGAGACAAAGCGCGACCGCTCAAATAGGCCCGCGCCTCTGCCCCGGCGGAGGTGTTGAGCTGCAATCGAAAAAATTGCAGCGCCTGTTCCATGACCTCGGCCAATTGCGCCCTGCGGTCCGCTTTTTGCCGCGCCTGCGGGTCGCGCTCGGGCATGGGCATGCCGACTTCACCGGCCAAAATCTCCACGGCCTCCATAAAAGAGACATTCTCAGTCTCCTTAATAAAGCCCAAAGCATCCCCCTTGGCGTGACAGCCAAAGCAATAATAATACCCTTTTTGATCATCCACATGAAAGCTTGCGGTTTTCTCGTGATGAAAAGGGCAAGGTGCCCACATATCGCCCTTGCCTTGATTGGATTTGCGACTGTCCCACATGACCTTGCGCCCAACGACCTGAGAGATCGAAGCTCGGCTGCGCAATTCGTCCAAAAATCCCGGTGGCAATGACATGAGGTTTTCTAAACCAAATGCGCGCGCGCGGCCACTGATTCCATTGCGGTGGTCAAATCATGCAGCAGGGTTTGTGTCATGGAGCGAAACACCATCACTCGAAACCGCGACGTGCCAAGGCAGGCAATCACCGCCTGCATATGCATCAGCGAGCTGCGCTGGCTCATACCGGTTTTGAACTGTTTCACCCGCAGATCCAAAGGTGTGAGACGGGCCAAAACAGCGCGCACATCGGCACCATTTAGCTCCAAAACCGTCCAGCCATCCCCAACATCGGTCAGTGCCGCATGACGCGCCAAGCGGGTTGATGGCGCAGCTCCCATCACAGCAATATGCGCGTGATCAAACCAAAGCGCATAGACACCGCCTTTGCGCTTCAGCTCATTGGGACCGGGCCATTCCAATCCCATTTGCGTGTTGAAAGCCGCAGCCGCCTGAACAGCCTGCCCCCGATAGGGCGCCAGAAGATGCAGCGGTGCTTGCACTTCTCGGACTGAAATCGTGCCGATCTCTAAAGGCAACCCTGCGCCCGCGGGCGATGTTTCATACAGCTCAACCACGAAGCCGCCCCCCCTCTGGATCAAAAAATACGGGCGCGCAGACCTCACAGAGCGTCGTCACACCGCTCAAATGCTCCACCATCTTGATCTGCTGGCCATGGCGATTGCGCCCATCGCGCAGAAATGCCTGCGCGATGACCGACCCTAAAGTGGGAGAATAGCACATGGAGGTCACATAGCCCTCATCGTTCTCAGACACGGCCTGAGCTTCTGGCGCAAAAAGATGCGCGCCGGGAATAATCTGCTTCACCTCGCCTATGGGCCGCAGCCCCACAAGCTGATCACGCTCCGGCCCCACAAGCCCGGGCCGCGCCGCCATGGTTTTGCCGATACAATCCTTAGCCTCCGACACCATCCGCTCGAGGCCAATGTCAAAGGCAGTGGTGCGCCCATGAATTTCCGCATGGGTGATAAAGCCCTTTTCAATCCGCAAAACATTGAGCGCTTCGAGACCATAAGCCCCGCCGCCCAGCGCCTCAGCCCGCGCAAGCAGCAGTTGAAAGAGGCTTTCACCATAGCGCGCCGGCACCGCCAATTCATAAGCGTGTTCCCCGGAAAAGGAGATCCGAAACAACCGTGCGGCAATGCCGCCCAATTGCACAGCTTTATACCCCATATAAGGCAGAGTTTTATTGCTGATCTTGCGATCCAATATACTGTTGAGCAAGGCGCGCGCCTCTGGACCTGCCACAGCAAATTGCGCCCACTGCTCTGTGACAGATGTGAAGCTCACGTCCAAATCTGGCCGCAGCCCTTGATGGACGAAATCCATATGCCGCATCACCTGCCCAGCGGCGGCGGTGGTGGTGGTCATAAGGTAGTGATCCGCGCCCAGTCTGGCACAGGTGCCATCATCCATGACGTGACCATCTTCGCGCAACATCAACCCATAGCGTACCCGACCCTGCTTGAGGCTGGCAAAAGAGTTGGTGTACAGAAAATCCAAGAAAGCCGCCGCATCCGGGCCTTGGATATCGATTTTGCCGAGGGTTGAGACATCGCAAATTCCCACTGTATTGCGAACCATCTGCACCTCGCGGTCACAGGCTTGCCGCCAATGGGTCTCGCCTTCCTGCGGAAAATAGCTGGGCCGATACCAAAGACCCGCCTCAACCATCGGTGCGCCGCGCGCGCGGCTGATCCGGTCAGAGGTCAAACGCCGCTCAGGCGCAAACCC
Source organism: Planktomarina sp. (assembly GCA_016780825.1). Classification (GTDB taxonomy): domain Bacteria; phylum Pseudomonadota; class Alphaproteobacteria; order Rhodobacterales; family Rhodobacteraceae; genus Planktomarina. The sequence continues at coordinate 9,898 of JADHLF010000012.1, forward strand.
TTTGCCATGGCCCCCCGCCCCAAGCGCCGCCAGGGCCACAGGCACATAGGGCGGGCGGAATGTGGTCGTGCCCGTTTCGGGAATGCCCCGACCCGTGGCATCGGCCAAAACCGCCAGCGCCGCAATATTGGAGTTTTTGCCCTGATCGGTGGCCATGCCTTGGGTCGTATAGCGCTTCATATGCTCGACCGACCGAAAGTTTTCCTGCACGGCCTGTTTGACATCTTTCACCGTCACATCATTTTGAAAATCCAGCCAAGCGCGCCCACTGCCGCCGACATCCCAAAACGGCGTGATCTCATAGGGGGTTGTGTCGGCAACCGGCAAGGCGCTTGGCTTGACCCGTTTGCCCAGCGCCCTGGCCAAAGTGAGCGCCTCTGCCTGCCCCTGAGCCAGGGCGCCCTGCGTGCTCATTTCACCCGCAGCAGCGCCCGCCACCACCAGGCCGGGAACAGCGTCTGGCTGCGGCGTGAAACTTGCCAAAGCCGGATCCCAAATCGGACGGCCATTCATATGACAGGTGAGATGCACCGAGGGATTCCAGCCACCCGAAACGCCCAGCGCATCGCAGTCAATCCTTTTGACAGATCCATCGCTTTGCCGCACATCAATGCTTTTCAAAACCAAACGCCCACGGCTGCCTGTCACCACTGCGCCGTTATAAAGGGGGTAGTCGCCCAAGGATTGCGCGTCGGCGCGGCTGTCAATCATGGCCACAACTTCAACACCCGCCTCCGCAAAATCTCGCGCGGTGCGATGCGCATCGGCATTATTGCCAAAAATCGCCACCTTTTGGCCGGGGCTCACCCCAAAGCGGTTGAGGTAGCTGCGCATGGCCCCTGCGGTCATAATGCCGGGGCGATCATTATCTGCAAAGGCGATTTGCCGCTCCAAAGCACCCGCACATAAGATCGCACCCTTTGTGTAAATGCGCCAAAAGGTTTCGCGCGGCAATCCCTCCGGCATCACGGCCAATTCCGGCCCGAGGCGCTCCAAGGCACCAAAGACCCCTTGGTCATAGGCACCGGTCACCGTGGTATTCGCCATGATCCGCACATTGGCGAGCCCAGCCAATTCCACAATGGTGGCCTGCACCCAAGCCGCCGCCGGCATCCCGTCAATATGCTCCATTTCAGACAAGAGCCGGCCGCCCAACTGGTCATGTTCATCGGCCAGAATGACATCCAATCCCGCCCGTCCCGCCGTCAAAGCCGCCATGAGCCCAGCGGGTCCGGCGCCAATGATTAATACATTGCAATGCGCATAGGCTTTTTCGTAAAGCTCATGATCGTAACGCTGCGACAAAGCTCCAAGCCCCGCGGCCTGCCGGATGAGGGGCTCATAGACCCATTCCCAAAATTTACGCGGCCACATGAAGGTTTTGTAATAAAATCCCGCTGACAAAAAGGACGCCAAAACGTCATTCACTGCCAAAGCATCAAATTTCAACGAGGGCCAAGCATTTTGCGGCCTGGCCACAAGCCCGTCATAGAGCGGCTGCATTGTGGCGCGGCTGTTGGGCTCACGCGCGAAACCGCGCTCCAATGTCACCAGAGCATTCGGCTCCTCCGACCCGGCCGTCACAATCCCTCTGGGGCGATGATATTTGAAAGACCGGCCAATAAGCCTTTGGTCATTGGCCAAAAGGGCGCTGGCCAAAGTGTCACCCGCAAAGCCCTCAAAGCTCTGGCGGCCAAAGGTAAACTTCAGCACGCGATTTCGGTCAATCAATCCTTTACCGGCCACTCTCACAGCTGATCCCCCTTGACCAAACGCGCCGACACAACGGCATGTGACACCGTATCTCGGCGCACCGCGAGCCAAGCCCCGCAGCCAAATTCATGATGCCAAAGGTCCTCGGTTATCCCGGCGGGATTCTCGCGATTGTGCAGATAGTCATCCCAGACCTCCGCCCCCGCATCGGGCGCGGGCCGCGCAAGAGCGATGGCATGGCCCGAATAGTAAAACTCACGCCGATCTCTCGTACCGCAAAGGGGACACTCTATGCGCATAAGTGGCCTCCTATGGCGCTGTGGACAAACAGATCATCCTCAAAAAACATCCCACCCATCCTAATGCAAATTATGCTGGGCACCGGTGCCCTCTTCATCCATCAAGCCGCGCCCGCTGCGGAATCTATCCAGGCGGAAGCGCGCGGCGGCGCTATGCGGGCGATCGGTGGCCAAAAGATGGGCAAAACAATGGCCCGACGCCGGCACAGCCTTAAACCCACCATAGCACCAGCCCGCGTTCAAATATAAACCCTCAATATGGGTTTTATCGATAATGGGTGAGCCATCGGGGGTCATATCCATGATGCCGCCCCAGCTACGCAGCATCCGGGCCTTGCCGATCATCGGCATGAGCGTCATCCCCGCCTCCGCCACATGCTCCACCATTGGCAGATTACCCCGGGCGGCATAGCTGGCATACATGTCCAGATCCCCGCCAAAGACCAACCCCCCCTTGTCCGATTGGCTGATATAAAAATGCCCCATGCCGAAGCTGATCACATGATCAATACAGGGTTTCAGCCCCTCGGTCACAAAGGCCTGAAGCACGTGGCTTTCGATGGGAAGACGCATGCCCGCCATAGCCGCCACCTGGCTGGAGCGCCCCGCGACCACCATCGCCACTTTCTTTGCGCCTATGGGACCACGGCTGGTTTGCACGCCGCGCACCACACCCTGCTCGATGTCGATGCCGGTCACCTCGCAGTTTTGGATCAAATCCACACCAAGCCGATCCGCCCCACGCGCATAGCCCCAAGCCACCGCATCATGCCGCGCCGTGCCCGCCCGCCGCTGCAACAGGCCGCCATAGATCGGAAACCGGCCCTGATCATAGTCCAAGTAAGGCACCATCTTGCGCAGTTGTGCCACGGACAACAGCTCCGCATCATCGCCGCGGTTGCGGATGGAATTGGCCCGCCGAATGGCCGCGTCTCTTTGCCCATCGCTGTGAAACAGGCCAATTTGCCCACGCTGCGAATGCATCACATTGTAATTGAGTTCCGCCTCCAGCCCTTCCCAGAGCTTCAAGGAATGCGAATAGAATTCAGAGTTTCCGGGCAAAAAGTAATTGGCCCGAACAATGGTTGTATTACGTCCAATATTGCCGCCGCCAATATAGCCTTTTTCCAGCACGGCAATACGTCCAAGCCCGTATTCTTTGGCCAGGTAGTAGGCTGTTGAAAGACCATGCCCACCGCCGCCAATGATCACGACATCATAGGCCTCCGCCGGTTCTGGGTCGCGCCAATGCGCCTGCCAGCCGCGGTTACCGGTCAAACCTTGGGCGAGAAGTTTTAGAGCTGAAAAGCGCATGTCTAAACCTGCAAATTGAAACACAGATCAGTCAATAAAAATATCCCGGCTTTGGCAAGGGGCAATGCAGGGGTCACCGGCTCTATGTGCGGCACGCTACGCATCAGCCCCTTAAATCGGCTGCGTGGGCCAGTCTTCAGCAGGCACTTTTAAGCGGGCCAAAATGGTTTCCCCGGCCACCGCTGTCTGCCCCAGACCCACCGCAGGCTCTACGCCTTCTGGCAGGAAGATGTCCAAACGGCTGCCGAAACGGATCAAGCCAAACCGCTCGCCCACGCCCAAGCGCGCGCCAACTTTCGTAAAACAAACAATACGGCGCGCCACGAGACCGGCAATCTGTGTCACCCCAATTCGAATTTTATCTTCCGTTTCAATGGTGATGGAGTTACGCTCATTGTGCTCGCTCGCCTTGTCCAGGGACGCGTTGAGAAACTTGCCATGGTGATAGCAAATCGCCACCACCTCGCCGGCCATGGGCGCACGGTTCACATGGCAATTGAACACATTCATGAACACAGACACGCGCGTCAACGGTTTATCGCCCAATTGCATATCCGCAGGCGGAACGGTCCTGGTGATCAAGGACACCACCCCATCAGCCGGGGAGAGGATAAGCCCAGGCCGTTGCGCCACAGAGCGCACCGGATCGCGGAAAAAGTAATAACACCAGACGGTCAGCCCCAAGCCAATCCAAAATAGCGGTTCCCAGACCAGCCAAAACACAGCCGTCACAGCGGCAAATATCGCCACAAATTTGCGCCCCTCGGGGTGCATCGGGACGGCGATGACTTTCATCATATTCATCAGATTAAATCCAATTCCAAGTTGTTAGGATCACGAAAAGAGCAAAAATCCCATTCAGACAGAGCATAGCGAAAACCGCGAATGATCCGAGGTCTTTGGCATGTTTTGCGGGCAGTGACCACTCTGGTGACAGCAGATCGACAATTTCTTCAATCGCCGTATTGAGCGCCTCGGCCACAACCGTCAGCCCAAACAATATCACGGATATGACGATATGTGTCATTTCCGCCCCGATCCAAACCAAAATCGCAACAATAGACAGGCCCGCCAAAAGCTGGTGCCGAAATGCTGTTTCCCCCCAAAGGCGCCGCGCCCCTGCCACAGAGTAGCGTGTGGCCGCGAAAAGATGGGAAATTCCATGAATTTTATCGGGTTTTTGGGGGTTATTGCTCATCCGTTTCTCCGACAGCCGGCAAAAATATCAAGGTCAGGCTGGCGCTCGGCGGTCTGCACCGCTGTCAGCCCCAAAAGGGAATGAAACAGATAGTCATGTGAATAGGCGGCGGAGGCTTTCGCCTTCAAACAGCCCCGATCAATCCGCGCACTCTCGGCAAAGGCCTGTGATTGCCAAAACAGCATCGGAACTTTGGTTTGGAATTCCGGAGCTATAAAATAAGGCGCTCCGTGTAGGTAAAGCCCATTTTCCCCCAAGGATTCGCCATGATCCGATAGGTAAAGCACAGAGCTGGCCAAATTGTCTTGCGCCGAGAGCAAAGTGATCAAGTCCTCCAAGACTTTATCCGTGTAAAGGATGGAATTGTCATAAGCGTTGACCACCTCCTCTGGGCTGCAATCGCCAAAATTCGCCGTGTGGCAGGCGGGTTTGAAGCGCTCAAAGGCAGCCGGATATCGCAGATAATATGACGGCCCGTGGCTGCCGATTTGGTGCAAAACCAAGACCGTGTCTTGGTCAATCGACGGTAAGCGCCGCGCCACTTCTTTGACCAAAATTCCGTCCACACATTCCCCTTCGCCGCAATAGTCCGGGTCTTGGGAATTGGTCAGCTGGGTATAGCCAATTCGCGCCGCCAACCCTTTGTCGCCCGTATTATTGTCGATCCATTCGACCCGAATCCCGGCTCTTAGGATCACATCCAAAACATTCTCATGCGATACACCGAGCTCATGGGAATACTCTTTTTGACCGTAGCGTGAGAACATACAGGGCAAAGAGACAGCTGTTGATGTGCCACAACTGGAGACATCCGTAAAATAAACCAAATCTTCCTTGGCCAAAAGCGGATTGGTCTCACGCGCGTAACCGCCCAGGCTGAAATCCTGTGCCCTTGCAGTCTCGCCCACCACAACCACGATCACGCTAGGGCGATCTGAGACCTCGGGATCCGATACCCGCACCGCATCCAGGCCGATGGCCGTAAAGGGAAGCGCTTGGGATCGGCTCACCATCGCGGCATATCGCAGACTCTCCACAATGGGGGCGAGGGGCTGAAAACTTGCTTTTAGATCCTCGCGATTGCGCAAGATTGAAGAATAATCTTTCATGTTACTGCACAAAAGCCCGGCGAAACCGATCATGCAGAGCAGAGAAAATAAAGAATTTTGCCAAAGTGTTTGGCCAAATCTGCGCCGCGAAAGCGGCACCGCCAGCACCAAGGCCGCCGGCACAAGACCCGCCAGCCCGACCCATAAAACAAAGGGGAGGGTGATCAGGTGTTTACCCTCTGTGAAGGTGGTGGTCATGATATTTTGGATCATCTCGCGATCAATCACGACCCCAAGCCGGTCCATATAAAAAGACGTCACGGCCGAGAGCACAAAAAGCGCTGCGATCAGCGGACGCAGGACTGACCGAAACGCCAGCCCGCCCAGTAATGCGCAACACAAAAAGAAAAATGCAGCAGCAAAACCCAGCCCACCAATGAAATTGCCCGCGAATACCTCTGCCCAAACGGCCCAAAAGGTTGCATTATAAATCGCAAAGACCGTGGCCATGGCAACGGCCACCAGCATCAACGGATGCAGCGGTCTTATCCAGCCCATCCCCTAAGACCTTTTGGAAGCTTTTGCGCGCTTTGAGAAAGCGAAAATTGGGATCATCACCAAGTAAATCGCATTGGCAAATAACAGGGTATACCAAGGGAAAACAAACAGGCTGATCACAAAAATAACCGCCAGCAGTATCACCGGCATCCGCATGGAGGCGGGGAAGGTTGTGCCCTTCAGCGACATGGTTGAAAAAGTGCCCACCGCAAGACCGGCACAGATCACGACAAAGACAATGGCCACCTCAACATATTGGCCGGCCACATCCACCCCGGCCATGATCAAAAACAGCGGCGACAGCCCCAAACAGGCCAATGCGGGCGCAGGCACTCCGACAAAATCGACAGATTTCGCCCCATCCGATTGGCTGACATTAAAGCGCGCCAAGCGCAGGGCGCAACAGATCGAAAAGATCATCACCGCGATCCACCCAAATCTTGCGGCATCCGAGTCCACAAAGATTGAAAAATAGATCACCAGCGGCGTCGCGATCCCGAAATTGAAAAAATCGGCCAGCGTGTCCAATTCGGCACCGATTTTACTTTCGCTTTTCATAACCCGCGCCAGCCGGCCATCGGCGGCATCCAAAAGCATCGCCAAAACCAGCAAATATAAGGCCACGCTCACATTGCCTTGCAGCGCCGAACGCACCGCTGTCAACCCGACGCAAATACCGAAAATCGTTACGATATTTGGCAACATTTTGGAGAGTGGCTCTCTTGGTGCAGAAGACGAAGATTTCATGTGACCCCAAAGAATCGCGCTATGTGATGGAGAGACCCAGACAGTTTTGTGCAAAACAATGCCGCCACCAAACGTCCAGACCCAGCGCGATTGTCTTAGCAGAGGTCATTTGCTTATTCAACATGACCCAGGCGGCCGCAGCCCAGCGCTGCACCACGCAAGACTTATTGGTACCCAAGCCGGTTAAAAGGCGGTTTACGCTTCTGTTTACGGGTCTATGAGCTGGCACACACCGGCGCTACAATCCCTTGTTTCTGTAGGACAACGCGACCTTTTGGATGCTGACCAGATAGGCAGCGGTGCGCAGATCTGGCACATCGGCGCGCCGCCGCCACACCTCCGCCATATCATTATATGCACCGCGCATCGTGTCATCGAGGCCGGAGCGCACCAGTTCTATTTCACTGGCGCCTTTCAGATATTTCTCTTTAAAATTCGGGGTGAGCTGCCAATTGACGTTGCTGGATTTGCTCAGCCGCTCCAACTCATTGACAATAAGCTGATTGCGCGATTCCTCGCGGCGGCGCTCCATGCGGCCAAAGCGAATATGGCTTAGATTTTTGACCCATTCAAAATAAGACACCGTCACACCGCCCGCATTGGCATACATATCCGGGATAATCACCACGCCCCTATCCCGCAGGATCGCATCCGCCCCGGCCGTCACAGGCCCATTCGCCGCCTCGACGATCAGGCGCGCTTGCACCCGATTGGCGTTGTTGCGGTGAATAACCCCTTCCAAGGCCGCCGGGATCAAAATATCGCATTCAGCCTCCAAAACGCTGGCCCCATCGGCCGTATAGCTGCCGCCGTCAAAGCCTTTCACCCCGCCATGTTCGGCAATCCAAGCCTTGAGCGCTTCAATATCCAAACCGTCAGGATTTTGCACCGCCCCATCCCGCTCAATCACCCCGGTGATTCGTGAACCATCTTCCTCACTCAAAAATTTCGCCGCGTGATAGCCCACATTGCCCAAGCCCTGTACAATGATGGCCTTAGCGTCGAGCCCCCCCGACAGCCCCGCCGCGGCAAGATCTTCGGGGTGCCGGAAAAATTCTTGCAAAGCATATTGCACCCCGCGCCCGGTTGCCTCCGTGCGCCCTTCAATCCCGCCGCTGCTCACCGGCTTGCCGGTCACACAGGCGCGGGCATTGATATCGGTTGTGTGCATCCGCTGATACTGATCGGCAATCCACGCCATTTCCCGCTCGCCCGTGCCCATATCCGGTGCAGGAACGTTTTGCGACGGGTTGATCAAATCGCGCTTGATCAACTCATAGGCAAAACGCCGGGTGATTTGCTCCAATTCATGCTCATCATAGGCCAGAGGATCAATCCGCAGACCGCCCTTTGAGCCACCATAAGGCGCATCAACCAATGCACATTTATAAGTCATCAAAGCGGCGAGTGCTTCGACCTCATCTTGGTTAACGCCAAGCGCTTACCGAATGCCACCTTTTACCGGCTCCATATGTTCCGAATGCACCGCGCGATAGCCTGTGAATGTGGTCATCTGGCCGCGCAGGCGCACCCCAAAGCGCACCGTATAGGTGGCATTACAGACCCTAATCTTTTCTGCCAATCCTGGCGGCAAATCCAAAAGCGCCACGGCGCGATTGAACATGATATCCACGCTGTCGCGAAAACTTGGCTCAGAGGCATTGGAGGCGTTCATGAAATATATCCTGACTGGCAGTTGAAATAAACTGCCGCCAGCTTACCGCGGATGGTCAGAAATAAAACGCCTATTTTCTCATAATTTCATGTTCATTAGGGGAGAATCTGCGCGCTCTTCGAGCAAAACTGCCAAACTGTCCGACATAAATTTTGCCTCTGACGGCGCTGTCACCCCACCAATGCCCACCCGCGTGCCGAATTGCCAATACAGACCTGGAATCCAGGCCCGCTCCGTTTTGTCTTGCAAGGTCACCACGAAGCCATTGGAGGGTTTGAATGCGAACACGCCGCGCTCGACGCGCAAAATATCATCCATCGCCGCCAATAGGCGGCCATCTTCAAAATAGAGCCCGGAGGCGCGCAGCTCAATGTGGCCCTGTGTGCCCCTTTGCATCGCGCGCGCCATCCACAGCACAGCCGCAGCAACCCCAACCAAGAACGCCTTATGCAAAAATCCCGCATCTATTGTGGCCGTCAGGTACAAGAGCAAAAATCCCAGCAGCATCATCACAAAAAGGGCAAAGCCCCGACGCACGGGCGAGGCTTTGAGTCGCGCTATTACAAAATCTGACATTTCGGCCTTCCTCAAATTTCACCTTTGAGGCGGGCGCCTCGCGGTCTACCTGCCTTGAAAAGCGCCAAGATGGAAGATGAAACTTTGCCTTAGCGCCGCACCACCACCTCATAGCCGCGCTCTTCAGGTTCATCATCGATGAGTTCCTGCGGAAAGCCAGGAGCTTGGATGCTCAATCCGGTGGCCTCTTCCAAACGCTCAATGATCCGATCCGATTGCGCGCGGACACCATAACGTTTTTGCCCGTCGGTCATGATGTCAATAATCATCGGTGAGATTTCCAAAGGCACGCCGTGATCATCGGCAATCTTTTGAAACAAGCCAATGTCCTTTTGCACCAAATCCATAGTGAAATTCACATCGCGCGATCCCGAAAGGATCAACTGGCTTTCGGTTTCATGCACAAAGGAGGTGCCAGAGGACATCGCGATGGCCTCATAGGTCATGCCAAGATCCATTCCTGCCGCCTTCATCACCGTCAGTGCTTCACAAAGCGTGATCAAATTGGCTGTGGCGAGGTAATTGGTCATCACTTTCAATATGCTTGAATTGCCAATCTCTCCCACATGCAAGATGCGCCGCCCCATATAGGTCAGGATTGGCAGCACTTTTTCGAAGGTCTCGCGGCGACAGCCGGCATAGATCGAGATATTGCCCGTATCGGCCCGATGGCAACCGCCCGACACCGGGCAATCCACAGCTTCACCACCGGCGGCCAAAACCAAAGCCCCCAGCCGCTTCACCTCACTGGCATCTGTCGTTGACATCTCCATCCAAATCTTGCCGGGCCCGACATGCGGCAACATCTCACTGACCACCGCATCACAGGCCGCAGGGCTGGGCAGGCAGGTAATGACAGCGTCACAGTCTTGCATCAATTGCGCGGGACTTGACCCATCTTTGGCCCCCCGCGCCACGAAATCCGCCACGAAGGCCGCATTGAGATCATGAACGCTGAGATCCATGCCATTGCGCAGCAAACTGCCCGCCAATTTGCCGCCAACATTGCCCAACCCAATAAATCCAACTTTCATGTGTTCTCTCCCAAATGAACTTTGACCGTAGAAAAGCAACCATTGGCGACATGTCGCCCTCATTTGCGACGCTTGTCATCCCGCTTGTGATTTTGCAGTGTGTTTTCATGGAAAACCCAGACGATCGTGCCGCTGGCATTGAAACCACACCGCAATTTAGGCGTTTTTCGCAACGAAATGATGTGTTCTCCCGCGCATTTTGGGACGATACCGTCCGCAGTGCAGCGTCACAGGCCTTTTTTGCCAGCTATCGCATGGAAGCCATTCCCCGCCGGGGTGACGGATTTACTCAAAAAGATTTTGCCCTGCGCAATGCCAGTTGGTTGATTTCGGACATTATGACAGATCGTTTCGCCGCCGACGGCAGGCGCGAAGGCTTCCAAGCGCCCATCAGCAATGACACCCCTGTCGCTGGCGAAAAGCAGCCTTTTGAAACCCCAAGCGCCGCGACGGACAATGTCAAAAAAGTTGCCCGATTCTTTGGCGCTGATCTTTGCGGTGTGACCCGCTTAGATCCGCGCTGGCTTTATGAGGATCGGGTAGATGTGCGCGATATGTCCGCGGCACCCCTTGGCCTGCCCGAGGGGTTGACGCATGTGGTGGTGCTTGGCCACGAAATGGACCCGGACTTGGTGCGCAGTTACCCCTCCGCCCTTGCCGGTGCCGCCACGGGCCGTGAATACAGCCACGAGGCGGCCATTGTCAAGCAGCTGGCAGCCTATATCCGCAATCTGGGCTATCAAGCCGTGGCCTCCATGAACGACACTGGCCTGGTCATCCCCATGGCGGTGCAGGCGGGCTTGGGCGAATATGCCCGCAATCAATTGGTTATCACGCCAGAATTCGGCCCAAGGCTGCGGTTTTCAAAAATTTTTACCGATATGCCCTTGGAGGTGGACCGGCCGAAACGCCCCGGGGTCGCAAAATTTTGCGATATATGCACCAAATGCGTCGATGCCTGCCCGGTCAAAGCACTCCCACTCGGGCCGCCCAAATCTGGCGGCGGCCGATCTGCCATTCAGGGCGTCCAAAAATGGACCTCTGATGCGGAGAAATGCTTCTCATTTTGGGCCAAACTCAGCAGTGATTGCGCAATTTGTATGCGGGTTTGCCCCTTCAATCGCGACTATAGGAGCTGGCCACAGAGGCTTTGGCTGAAACTGGCACTCTCGCCGGCCCGAGGTCTGGCGCTCTGGCTGGACCGGTGGCGCCAAGGGCGGTTGAAACCCGCGCAATGGTGGTCGCGGCCGTGATGTTGATTTCACAGCGCTCTGGCTTATCTCTCCATTAAGCGAAAAAGGAAAAGCCCATGTCACTACGCCCCACACTCGAAACACGCCAAGCCACCCCAACATTGGAAGGGGCCGGCGTCAAACTGCACCGCGCCTTCGGATTCCAAGATCCTTCAGAAATGGACCCCTTTTTATTGTTTGACGATTTTCGCAACGAATTGACGGAAGATTTTGAAAAAGGCTTTCCTTGGCATCCGCACCGCGGCATTGAAACCATCACCTATGTGCTCTCGGGCACTGTGGAACATGGTGACAGCCTCGGAAACAAAGGCACGCTCGGCGCAGGCGACGTGCAATGGATGACCGCAGGCCGGGGGATCATGCATCAAGAAATGCCCCAGGGCAATCGCAACGGACAGATGCATGGTTTTCAACTGTGGGGCAATTTGCCCGGCAGCTTGAAGATGACCAACCCAAGATATCAAGATGTCTCCGGCACGGAGATTCCCGAGGTCATTGATGATGATGGCACGCGCGTCAAGGTGATCGTCGGCGAATATTGGGGCCAAAAAGGTCCGGTCGACGGCATAGCCGCCGATCCGCAATATCTCGACATATATGTCCCGCCAGGGGTGCAAAAGACCTTTAAGATCGACACCTATCGTCGGGCCTTTGCCTATGTCTTCGAAGGTGCCGCGGCCTTTGTGGATGCGGCGAAACCCACGGGCGTGCTGCTTGAAAAAGAAGTGGCCGGCCAAGAGGTGAACATCCGCGATCTTTCGGGCAATCGCACGTTGATTCGCTTTGGCAATGGCGATGAGGTCAGCCTACAAGCCGGCGCAGAAGGCGTGCGGTTTTTGTTGATTTCGGGCGCCCCGATTGATGAGCCCGTCGCCTGGCACGGCCCAATTGTCATGAACACCCGCGAAGAGCTGATGCAAGCCTTTAGCGAGCTGCGCAACGGCACCTTTATCAAGCCAGCGCATTAACACCCAAAGTTTGACGCGCCAAAGCGCAATAGTGGCGCGTCAACTCTTTGCTGGACAATCGGCCATCTTCGCGGAACCAATCCACCACCCCAGTGAGCATGGCAATCAAAGCAAAACTGGTGATTTTGGCGTCAGGGACCTGAAAATCTCCCGAGCGGACGCCCTTTAGGATCATGTCATAAACTATCTTCTCATAGCGGCTGCGCCTCTCTTCAATCGCCGCAAAATTCTCCTCGGTGAGATTGCGCAGCTCCATATATGAGATGAAAACCAACTCCGGGCGTTGGATGTGAAAATCCAGATGGAACGCCACAAAGTGATCCAATGCCGCAACCGGATCACGGGGCACTTGTTCTTCCGCCCAGCAGGCCAAAAGTTCAGCCATATGCCCGTGCAAAAGATCAAATAAAAGCGCTTGTTTATCGGGGGTATAATTGTAGATCGCGCCCGCCTGAACCCCCACCCGCGCCGCGATTTGGCGCATGGTCACAGCCGCAAAGCCGTAGCGCGCGAAAAGCTCAAGCGCCGCTTGCTTGATTTTGGGGCCGGTAATTTCTGAATGTGAGCCTGTTTTGCGCGCCATAGGGGGATATTAACTGAACCAGCGTTCAGATCAATGATCATTGCTTGCTGCAGAGCAGTTTGCGCGCTACGTCATTCTCATGACCGGAGGCAATTCCATATCTCATCTATGCTTCGCAGCGCTCCTCGCCGGCTGCGCCAGTATTCCGCAGCTGGATGCGACCCAAACCACCGCGAAACAAGCCGGTACCTACCCCGCGTTTCTCTCCGCCAGCGATCTGCGCGCCGCTGTCGGCAGCCCTCTGCCATCGCAGCCCGCCATCGAGCTGTCCCGGCAAGCGCAATTGGACCAGAGGGCAGAGGCCCTGCGCAGGCGGGATCTGACCGGCGAGTAACCCCAAATCCACCCAAAAATATCTGTGAAATTGGACCGAGTTCCACGCCCGCCCCCGTTGCGGTTGCGGGCTTTTACGACTAGACACGGGCGACAGATTCATGACCGGAAGGAAGTAACCATGACCGCTGCCCCTCTTAGACTTGGCATTGCAGGGCTCGGCACTGTCGGCGTCGGCGTTGTGAAAATGATCCAAAAAAACGCAGCATTGATCACGAAGCGCACAGGTCGCGAGATCACAATCTCTGCCGTCTGTGCCCAATCACGCGGGAAAGACCGCGGGGTTGATCTATCCCGCTATGCTTGGGAATCTGACCCGGTCCTTCTGGCCAAACGGGACGATGTGGATGTCTTCGTCGAATTGATCGGTGGCAGCGCAGGCCCGGCCAAACAGGCAACACAGGCCGCCATTGCCGCGGGCAAGGATGTGATCACCGCCAACAAAGCAATGCTCGCAGAACATGGGCATTCACTGGCCCTCGAAGCAGAAGCTGCCGGGCGTGTGATCCGCTATGAAGCCGCCGTTGCAGGCGGAATTCCAGTGATCAAAGCGCTGACAGAGGGCTTGGCGGGCAATGACATCAAACGCGTTTTGGGGGTCATGAATGGCAGCTGCAACTATATCCTCACGCGCATGGAAGATGCCGGTCTGACCTATGAGGAGGTCTTTGCCGAGGCCGATGGTCTGGGATATCTCGAAGCAGATCCAAACCTTGATGTGGGGGGCATTGATGCGGCGCATAAATTGGCAATTCTCGCCTCCATCGCCTTTGGCACAGAGGTCGATTTTGCATCTGTCGTGATCGAAGGCATTGGCGCTATTACCATCGAGGACATTCACGCCGCCGCCGATATGGGGTATCGCGTCAAACTTTTGGGTGTCGCGCAACGCACCGGCCGCGGACTCGAGCAGCGCATGACCCCCTGCTTGGTTCCAGCCAATTCCCCCTTGGGTCAACTTCAAGGGGGAACCAATATGGTGATCTTGGAGGGGGGCGACGTGGGACAAATCGTGCTGCGCGGCGCGGGCGCTGGCGAGGGGCCAACGGCCTCTGCCGTCATGTCAGATGTGGTGGACCTCGCGCGCGGGCTTAGGCTCAATACCTTTGGGCAGGCGGCGACTGTATTGGTGAAATCGCAACCGGCCACAACGGCCACGACCGCGCCGTTTTACTTGCGCCTGCAATTGCTCGACAAGCCCGGAGCGCTTGCCAAAGTGGCTGCGGTTATGGGCGATGCAGGTGTCTCTATCGACCGTATGCGCCAATATGGCCATGATGCCGAGCAGGCCCCCGTGCTGATCGTCACCCATAAGACAACCCGCGCGGCAATTGATCAAATTTTAGAAGACTTTGCCAAGACGCGGGTTGTTGAGGGCCAGCCGGTGGCTCTGCGCATTGAGGCGGTGTGACGGGGCCTGCCCGAGCGCGACCACGGGCATTGTGCGCCAATTGCTCGGAACTGCAAAGCTGTTAGCGCGCACAGTCTTGCCACGACCGGCACCGCTGCGCTAGGGCAGGCAAAATTAAAGAAGGAAACTCATATGTCTGATGCTATAGAATTTCACGATCGCGCCCTGTCCTTGGGACTGGCCCGTGTTGCCGAACAAGCCGCGCTGGCCTCTGCCAAACTGATTGGTCGCGGCGATGAAAAAGCCGCAGATCAGGCCGCTGTGAACGCCATGCGCACACAGTTGAACCTTTTGGACATCGCCGGTGTGGTTGTCATCGGCGAGGGCGAGCGCGATGAGGCGCCCATGCTTTATATTGGCGAGGAAGTTGGATCGGGCAACGGGCCTGCGGTTGATATCGCCCTTGATCCTCTTGAGGGAACCACACTGACAGCAAAAGATATGCCCAACGCTTTAACCGTGATCGCCATGGGGCCGCGCGGCTCTATGCTGCATGCACCAGACGTTTATATGGAAAAACTTGCGGTCGGGCCAGGCTTGCCAGAGAATGTCGTTTGCTTGACCATGGATCCGGCAACACGGGTTATGGCGCTGGCGGAAGCAAAAAACTGCATGCCGGAAAATATCACTGTCTGTGTGCTTGAGCGCCCGCGCCATGAGGCCATGATTGCCGAATTGCGCACCACGGGCTGTGCCATTCGCCTCATCACCGACGGAGATGTTGCTGGCGTTATTCACTGCGCGGAATCAGATACCACCGGTATTGATATGTATATGGGGCTGGGTGGCGCGCCCGAGGGGGTTTTGGCCGCCGCCGCCTTGAAATGTATGGGCGGGCAAATGTGGGGGCGCTTGACCTTCCGCAATGATGACGAGCGCGGCCGGGCTGCCAAGGCTGGAATAACGGATTTGGACCGGATCTACAGCCGCGATGAGATGGTGACGCAGGATGTCATTTTCGCGGCCACAGGTGTTACGGATGGCTCTATCCTTGCCGGCATCAAACGTGAGCCGGGATTTTTGACCACAGAAACCATTTTGATGCGGTCCAAAACCGGCTCGGTGCGGCGCATGACCTACCGCGCGCCGTCACAATAGAATGTATCTGGGCGTCGAAAAGTCACTTTCAAACCGCCGTTGGCTCGGGCCAGCTCTTGCGATTGAACGTGATGCTTTGGCGCTCCATCAACACAGCGATTTGCCCCTGCCTCTGTGCTATGTGCTGGCCCGTTTGGGGGTTGCCCCTACGGAGGTTGCCGATTTTCTCAACCCGACCCTCCGCGTCAACATGAGCGATCCGCTCTCTCTCAAAGATTGCGCCAAAGCCGCTCAGATCCTGCTCACAGCCATTCAAAATCAACAAAAAATTGCAATTTTTGCCGATTATGACGTAGATGGCGGCACCTCAGCGGCCTTGTTGATTGATTTTCTGAGGCAAAATGCCATTGAGCCGACCCTCTATGTGCCCGATCGGATCACCGAGGGCTATGGCCCCAATGTCAAGGCGATGGCCGCTTTGGCAGATCGCCATGATCTGATCCTCTGCGTGGATTGCGGCACATTGGCCCATGAGGCACTTGAAGCGGCACGGGCGGCAGATGTGGTGGTTTTGGATCACCATTTGGGCGCCGAGACCTTGCCCGAAGCGCGGGCCGTGGTGAATCCAAACCGGCAGGATGAGACGGGCGATTTGGCCCATCTCTGCGCGGCCGCCGTGGTGTTTATGCTGCTCACCCAAGTGGCGCGGTTGATGCGGGCACAGGGGCAAACCCCGCCCAATTTGATCAACATGCTCGATCTTGTGGCCCTGGCCACGGTGGCCGATGTCGCGCCCTTGGTCGGGGTAAACCGCGCCTTTGTCCGGCAGGGATTGAAAGTCATGGGTCAGCGCCAACGCGTGGGATTAAACGCCCTGTCGGATGCAGCAGGCCTGAACGCTGCGCCAAGCGCCTATCATCTCGGCTATGTCTTGGGACCGCGAATCAATGCGGGGGGGCGTATCGGCACGGCGGATTTGGGGGCTCGGCTTTTGGCTTGCAGCAACCCGCATGAGGCGTCTGCCATGGCGGAAAAATTGGAAGAGCTGAACACCGAGCGGCGCAGCGTTGAGGCCATGGTGCGGCTGGCGGCGCTGGAGCAGGCAGAAGCGCGCGGGCTGGATTTACCACTGGCTTGGGCCGCGCAAGAGGGCTGGCATCCCGGCGTGGTCGGTATTGTTGCCGCGCGGCTGAAAGAAAAAACCAACCGCCCGGCCGTGGTGATTGGTTTTGATGGCGACAGTGGCAAGGGCAGCGGCCGCTCGGTCAGCGGGATTGATCTGGGTGCCGCGATCCATAAATTGGCGCGCGAAGGGCTGATCACTGCGGGGGGCGGTCACAAGATGGCGGCGGGCCTGTCCCTTAACCGCGCGCAACTCGAACCGGCCATGGAGCGATTGGGGCAATTGCTCGATGCCCAAGGCGCAGGCGCGCTCGGTCCGGCAGATCTCAAGATTGACGGCACATTAATGCCAGGCGGCGCCACGGTTGAGCTGATTGAGCAGCTTGAGCAGGCTGGCCCCTTCGGCGCGGGCGCCTCTGCGCCGCGATTTGCGTTTCCCGATTGCACCATCGCCTTTGCAAAGCCGGTGGGAGACTCGCATCTGAAAATCACCCTAAGCGATGGGTTTGGCACAAAATTAGATGCCATTTGTTTTGGCGCATTTGATGGACCGCTCGGCCCCGCACTCACCGCGGCTCAGGGCGGAAAAATGCACGTCGCCGGGCGTCTGGAGATCAACTCATGGGGCGGGCGCTCACGTCCACAACTGCGCATCGAAGACGCCAGCCCCGCCTGAAACCATGCCAAAAGCGGGAACGCAAAAACATCGACAAAAAGTAAAGAATCGACTTGCCACCCGCTGCAGCTTTCCATAGATAGCGGCCTATCAACAGTGTCCCGTTCGTCTATCGGTTAGGACGTCAGGTTTTCAACCTGAAAAGAGGGGTTCGATTCCCCTACGGGATGCCATTGGCTTTCTGTACATTGTAACCCAAATGAAAACCGCAAGCTTGCGTCGGGCACTATCGCTCGGAAAATCCTCCGCAGCCATGCCATTGCCAAAAAAATCCGAACTTTGCGCCCGGGCATCCCATCCCTTCACCAAGAGTTCTGCATAACCCAGCGCCAAGCTAAAACATTATGCCCGGTGGCAACACCGGGCTGCGCCTGCCTGCCCCCCGGCAGGCGCATTCACCATCTCAACATGCTGGAACGTGCGGTTATTGAACAAATTTTGCATTGACTTCACCACCGGCATATGCGCCCGCCCAGGCAGGCGCTGCCCTCATTTCGTGGTGAAATGGCGTTGTGCAGAGGTCTTTCACCCGGCAAATACCATATAGAAAATCTCGTACAAAGACCCGCCAATTGCTTGGCGGGCCTCAAACCTAATTGCCGTGTCTCACTTAATCGTTGCGGCGGGCAACCTCGGTCATGAAACGGTCTCGGATGACAACCGGATCTTTTGTGATGACCGGCACTTTGATATTGCCGCTCTCGCATTTGGACACGATCACAGTCATTTTCTGCGAGTCAATGGCCGCTTTGAGCACAGCGCCGGTTTCTTCGGCCTGACATTCAATCACCGTCTCACAGCCACAGGCCTTCGCCACAGCCGCCAGAGAGGTTTTCCGGCCCGCATAGGTGGGTTGATCCCCCGTAGAGCCATAGCTGCCATTGTCGATGATCAAGAGAATGAAGTTGTCGGCCACATTATTGGCAATCGTCGGCAAAGTGCCAAAGTTGGTCAGAACTGAACCGTCACCGTCAATGGAGATGACGGTTTTACCCTGGGCCAAGGCAAGGCCAAGCCCGATGGATGATGACAGACCCATGGTGCCAAGCATATAGAAGTTGCTGGGCTGGTCGTCGATCATATGCAGCTCCTGGCTGGGCAGACCGATGTTACAAACAACCAATTGGTCGCGCAGAATTGGGGCGATGTCGCGGATGATTTCAGAACGGATCATATTAGTAACCTCCCCAGAAGGTCGCATCAGTCAAAATTGCCACCGGTTTGTTGCACATGAAGGTGTATTTCAAAATCGCATCCAACTCTTCCTCATCGCCAGGCTTGTGGAAATGATAGGTTGGGATGTTCAATTGGTTGAGCAGAGCTTTGGTATGCACCGCCATTTCCACCTGACAGGCCACAGGCTCCTTCAATTCTCCCCGATATGAAATGAGCATCGGCAGGGGCATGCGATAAAACTGGATCAGGGTGACCAAAGTGTTCACTGTGACACCAATGGCTGTGTTTTGCATGATAATGGCCGGACGTTTGCCGCCCATGAAAGCGCCTGCACAAAGGCCCATGCCCTCATCTTCTTTATTCGAGGGAATGTGATAAATGCTGGGTTCTTTTTCAACCGCATCAATCACGCCGCCAAGCTGTTTGCACGGTACGGTTGTGACAAATTCGATGCCGTTTGCAACGAAATCAGCCACTATTTTCTCACTCACGGACATGATGCTCCTTTCAAGGGATTAGAATAATTTTGGGCGCAGGGGTATTGCCGCTGCGAATATCATCAAAGGCGCCTTGCCCCTCTGACAAATGTCGGGTTTCGACCCAATCCAAAGGCCCCATTTTGCCAGCAAAAATTGCCTCGCCGGTCTCTTGGAAATCCTTGGGGGTATAGGTATAGCAGCCGATCAGAGTGATCTCATGCAAAGTCATACGGCGCACATCCACGCCACCTTCACCCGAGCCCAAGCCAATATGAGAGATCACCCCACCGGGCTTGGCCAATTCACAGGCCGCCGCGCGGGTGGCCGCATAGCCAACGCCGTCAATCACCAAATCGGCGCTGCCATCTTTTGGGGCATCGGCATCCTTGCCATCGCTGGCTTTAAACCCGTCCATGCCCTTCAGCGTCGCCAGACGCAGCGGGTTGACCTCTATCAAAGTGATGTCTTGCACGCCCATCGCCCGCAGGCAAAGCGCAGCCCCCAGACCGATGGCCCCGCCGCCCAGGACCACACAGGTTAGGTTCTCCACCGGATCATCTTGCAAGCGCAGCCCAAGGCGCGCGGCATGCCAGCTACAGGTCAGAGGTTCTGTCAAAGCCGCCGATTGCAAAAGCTCCGCCCGTGGCACCACCAAAAGATTTTCGCTCGGAATGGCAACCAATTCTGCAAAGGCGCCGGGACGTGGCGGCATGGAAATGATTTGACGACCCAAACAAATATTTGGCTTTCCCAATCGGCAGGCATGGCATGTGCCGCAGCCATTGAGCGGGTTGATCGTGACCAAGGTCCCATCGCGCGGCCCGCCCACGATTGTCCCCGAGGCTTCATGGCCCAAAATAATCGGCGTCGGCCTGCGCGCATCATGGCCCAGAAATGCATGCATATCCGATCCGCAAATGCCTGAATATTGGATGCGGACCATCTCTTCGCCAGCCTTGGCGATTGGGTCTGCCTGGTCCATATAGGTGAGCGTCTCTACGCCCGTGTTTACCAAAGCCTTCATTTTGCCGTATACCCTCCATCCACAAATAGGATCTGCCCCGTCACATAGTCTGAGGCGGCAGAACAAAGAAACATCATAGGCCCATCCATATCACGAACCTGGCCATTGCGCCCAATACAAGTTTGTGCCGCATTACGGGCTGCAAGTTCGGGATCGGCAAAAACGGGTGCCGTCAATTCTGTATGAAAGAAACCCGGCGCGAGGGCATTGGCTGTGATGCCATGCGCAGACCAGGTTTCGGCCATGGCACGGGTCATCTGCTCAACGGCCCCTTTGGACGCCCCATAGCTGATGCCATTGGCAAACGCGCGGCGCGATTGCAGGGAGGCAAAATTGATGATCCGCCCCCAACCCCTGTTCCGCATTCCCGGCACCATGGATTTGGCCAAGAAGAATGGCGCGGCAACATTGAGGTTTTGAGTCACATCCCAATCGGCATCCGTCATCTCATCGGCGGGCCGGCGCGTGTTGATCCCCGCGGCATTGATCAAGATATCCGGTGCACCAAAAGGCTTGGCCGCTTGGACCGCCACATCGGCCAGACAAGAACGATCCGACAAATCCGCCGCCAGAATGGCGGTTTCGCCCTGGGTCTGTTCAGACCAAGCGGCAAGGGTATCGGCGCGGCGGGCAATCGCAACCACCTGTACCCCATGGGCGGCCAGGAGGCTGGCCGCCCCCTGCCCCAAACCGCTGGACGCCCCGGTTACAACGGCAATCTTACCTTCAACGCTGAACAATGATGGAGAGCTCATAGGTTAGCCCTGCGCTGACAGATCAAAGTTCTCACCCGGATAATATTTCGCCAAACGAATATCAGCGGTGCGCGCATGGCCCTCCATGCCCTCAAGCCGAGAAATGCGCGCAGTGGCAATGGCGACATCTTTGGCACCATCGCGGGTCGCGCGCTGCCAAGTGACCAATTTCATATATTTATGCACGGACAATCCGCCGGTGTATTTGGCTGAACGCGAGGTGGGCAAGCAATGGTTGGGACCAGAGGCCTTGTCGCCATAGGCAACCGTGGTTTCCTCCCCAAGGAACAAAGAGCCATAGCAGCTCAAACGATCAAGCCACCAATCCAAATCATCGGCCTGAACGGTCAAATGCTCGGGCGCATATTCGTCGGAGGTGGCCGCCATTTCTTCGCGATCCTCACAAAGAATAACCTCCGCATAATCCCGCCAAGCCGCTTGTGCATTGATCCGATTAAGCTCTGGCAAATCCGCAATCAAACCGGGGACAATCTCCAAGACTTTTTGCGCCAAAGGCTCATGATCTGTCACCAACCACACCGGTGAATTATAGCCGTGTTCGGCCTGTCCGACCAAATCGGCTGCGACGATCTCGGCATCTGCGGTGCGGTCAGCGATTACCAAACTGTCGGTTGGGCCCGCAATCATATCAATCCCGACACGGCCAAACAAAATGCGCTTGGCCTCGGCAACAAATTGATTGCCCGGCCCGACAATAATATCCGCCTCCGGCAGGCCAAACAGCCCGAAGGTCATAGAGGCCACGCCCTGAACCCCGCCCATGGCCAAAATCTTATCGGCGCCGCAGTGGTGGGCCGCGTAGATAATCGCTGGCGCAATCCCCGCCTCTTTCGCAGGCGGCGAACAGGCCGTAATATGCTGGCAACCGGCCACCTTAGCTGTGGTTACGGTCATAATCGCGCTGGCGATATGGCTGTAACGCCCGCCGGGGATATAGCAGCCAGCCGCATTGCAAGGGATGCTCTTTTGCCCGGCGATCAAACCCGGCACGATTTCTGTCTCAAAATCGGTGATCGTGCCGCGCTGCGCTTCAGCAAAGCGTTTCACATTGGCATGGGCAAATTGAATATCTTGCTTCAGCTTCTCTGGAACCAAATCACAAGCGGCTTGGATTTCTGCCTCGGTTAAAATCAAATTTCCATCATAGCCGTCAAATTTCGCCGCATAGTCAAGCGCGGCGGCGTCGCCCCCCGCTTCGATATCATTGAGAATTCCCATGACCGTTGCGCGCACATCATCGCTGCCAGTCGAAGCGGTTTTTGTAGATTTCTTGAGATAGACCCGAGCCATTGCAAACATCCTTGGAAGCTATTTGTGTTTTCGACTCATTGTGTAAGCGCTTGCATTGCGGTATGCAAGCGCTTACATTCACTCAAAGCAACGAATGGGACATTATCATGCGCGACAGCAATCGCCCAAGCCTCGAAGACGTGGCCGCATTGGCAGGCGTGTCGACAGCTTCGATTTCACGTTGCATTAATTCACCCCAAAAAGTCGCCGAGCCGACGCGGAAGCGCATTCAACAGGCCATAGAGACTCTCGGTTATGTACCCCATTTCGGTGGCCGCGCTTTGGCGCGCAATCGCACCAATACCATCGGCGCGATTATCCCGACGATGGACAACGCTATGTTCGCCAGCGGCTTGCAAGCCTTTCAAGAAACACTCAGCGCCGCAGGGGTCACCCTACTGGTTGGCAGCTCAAACTATGACCCCGAGCAGGAATTCAAATCCATTCGCTCTTTGTTGTCACAGGGCGCGGATGGGTTATTGCTGATTGGCGCCGCGCGGCCCGAGAAAACCAAAAGCTTTCTAACGCAACACGCCGTACCGCATGTCTTGGCTTGGTGCTGCCCCAAAACCAGCCAATCGCCGAGCGTTGGTTTTGACAATCAAAAATCCGGTCATGATATCACCGCGCATGTTTTGGCTCATGGGCATCGGAAATTGGCGGTCATTTGCGGCCTCAGAAAAGGCAACGACCGCGCCACCGCCCGCGTCAAAGGCATCAAACAAGCCATCGCGACCCAAAACGATGCGCAATTGTTGGGGCTTGAAGAGTGCAAATATAGTTTTGAGGAGGCTGGCGCGGCATTCGCGCAGCTTCTGTCCAATTGCGAAAAACCCTCGGCCGTGATTTGCGGCAGTGATGTTTTGGCAGTTGGGGCCATGCTGCAAGCCCGCAAGATGGGATTGCGCGTGCCAGAAGATATTTCGATCACCGGATTTGACGATATTTCATTAGCGCGCGTCACCACGCCCAGCCTGACAACCGTACGCGTGCCCCAGCAGTCTATGGGCCGCAAGGCAGCAGAGGTCTTGCTGGCCTTGCTCAATCAAGAGCCTGAGCAAGTTCTGCGGCACGAGCTGATGACGAGCATCATCGACCGCGGCACGCTTGCGCGGATTTAGCACCGCTCCTGATCACGCAGCGGGCCAGGTCGGTTCATCATTCAAACAAAACGTCCCGCATCAACTGCGCGGCATCAATGAGAACCTGCCGCTTTGCCCAAGCGTCTTCATAGGTCAACCTCTGAACCGGGCCGTGAAAGGCCAAAGAGGCCACATAGCGCCCGCGCTCGTCCAAGATCGGCACGGCCATGGCCACCATGCCAATGAAAAATTCCTCGCGGTCGAAGGCATAGCCATTTTTCGCCACCTGCTTAAGCTCGGTCAAAAGCGCATCCTGCGTGCATATTGTATTGGGCGTTAATTCCTTGAGTTGCAAACTGCGCACCATTGCTTGGCGGGCCTTGGGGGCCAGACTGGCCAGAAAGGTTTTACCGCTTGCCGTGCAGTGAAACGGCACATGGGTGCCCACTGGCAATTGAACGCGAAACGGCCAGTCCGTTTCGACCCGGTCCACATAGATCATCCCTTGGCTATCGGGGACGACGAAATTGACCGTCTCGCCAACTTCATCCGCCACACGCTGCATCACCTGGTGCCGCGCGATGTGATCACGGGAGGCATGTAGAAGACCTGACGCCATAAGCCGCGCACGCCGCGTCGGGCGCAGTTTCTTGCCATCTTCTTCGCGGGCCAAAAACCCCTCTTGCTCCAATTTGGCGCAGAGGCGATGGATGGTTTGCTTGGGCAAGCCGATCGATTTGTTGATTTCAGTGGGCGATAGCGCGCGGTCTGACGTCCCCAACACTTCCAGGATCATCAATGTTCGTAAATTTGTCGGAATGCGCTCTTCCATTGTCCTCTGACCTCACTTTCTCGACCCAAAATTTGCACCTCTTGCCTGCAAAATTATATTGCCGAATCCCATCTTTCTTGCATAGTAGCATAAAACCAAGGAAAACGAGAATAAAAGTCTCATTTTTTAAATAATGGAGCGCGTTTGGAATTCGACTTTGTCATAATTGGAGCGGGATCAGCCGGCTGCGCGCTGGCAAATCGTCTTTCGGCAGATGCAAAATACTCTGTGGCCTTGCTGGAAGCGGGTGGGCGTGACACCAATCCATGGATTCACATCCCGGTTGGTTACTTCAAAACAATGGACAACCCCAAAACCGATTGGCGCTACCGCACCGAAAGCGATCCGGGCTTGAATGGCCGCGATATCCCCTGGCCGCGGGGCCGGGTTTTAGGGGGCTGTAGCTCGATCAACGGTCTGCTTTACGTTCGCGGGCAAGCCGAAGATTTCAATCATTGGCGGCAATTGGGCAACACCGGCTGGGCTTGGGAGGATGTTCTGCCCTATTTCAAACGTGCCGAGACTTGGAAAGGCGATGGCGCCGGCAATCCAGAGCGCGGCACCGACGGCCCCCTGTCTGTCTCCCCGACCCGTTTGAAGCGCGACATCGTAGACAGATGGCTCGATGCGGCCGTCGCTGCTGGATATAAACGCAATCCCGATTATAACAGTTCCGATCAAGAAGGGGTGGGGTATTTCCAGCTGACCCTCGACAAAGGGCGGCGCTGCTCCAGCGCGGTGGCCTATTTAAAGCCCGCGCGCAACCGCAAGAACCTTACCATCATCACCCATGCGCAGGTTGAAAAATTGCTGATTGAAAAGGGCGCGGCCAAGGGCGTGATTGCCAATATTAAAGGCCAAAGCCAAACCATCCGCGCCCGCCGGGAAGTGATCTTGAGCGCAGGCGCCATTGGGTCACCGCAAATTCTCATGCTTTCAGGTATCGGCCCCGCTCAGGAATTAAAGACAAAGGGTATTGAGCCGATTTGCGATTTGCCCGGCGTTGGAAAAAATCTGCAAGACCATCTGCAAGCGCGGCCTGTGTTTAAAACAAATCTTTCTACCATTAACATCGAGACCAACAACATTTTTAAACAGGGCATGATCGCCCTGCAATATGCGATAAGCCAAACCGGACCGATGACCATGGCCGCCAGTCTTGGCACCGGGTTTTTGAAAACAGATCCGATGCTGGCCACGCCGGATATTCAGTTTCACATCCAGCCATTTAGCGCCTCTGCCCCGGCGGATGGGCCGCATAAGTTTTCGGCCTTCACCGCCTCCGTGCTGCAATTGCGCCCGGAAAGTACAGGCCATCTGGAGCTAAAATCTGCTGATTGGCGGGATCATCCGGCCATTCACCCCAATTACTTAGCGACGAAACTCGATCAAGACACCATCGTGAAGGGTATCCAAATTGCCCGCCGCATTGCGCAGTTTGAGCCGCTGAAATCGCATGTCACAGAAGAGTTTAGCCCCGGCCCCAAGGTTGGCATGGACGATTATGACGCGACACTGAATTGGGCCCGCGACACGAGCGTGACCATCTATCACCCAACAGGCACCTGCAAAATGGGTCAGGATGACTTGGCCGTTGTCGACGCGCGTTTGAAAGTGCGTGGCATCCAAGGCCTGCGCGTTGCGGATTGCTCCATCATGCCCACGATCACCTCCGGCAACACCAATGCACCGGCAATCATGATTGGTGAAAAACTGTCCGACATGATATTGGAGGACGCGCGTTGAGCCGCTCTGTTCATCTAAAAAAGGAAGCCCGCAATGTTTGAGACTGTAATGGCCTATGGGCAAATCATAATCGCGGATTTGATTCTGTCAGGTGACAATGCTTTGATCATCGGCATGGCAGCTGCGGGCCTCTCTCCAGAGCTGCGCAAACGGGCTATATTGTACGGTATGGTGATTGCGGCTGTGCTGCGGATCGTATTTGCCGTGATTGCAACAACGCTACTGGGGATACCCGGTATTTTGTTCATCGGCTCGCTCCTGCTTTTTTGGGTGTGCTGGCGTCTGCTGCAAGAAATTCGCGAAGGCCTAGAACGCGATGCGCAGGAGGCGATGCGGACCGCAGGCGATCTTGAGCAGGGCTATACAGGTGCGCCGCGCAAAACCATGGCCGGTGCGCTGATCTCAATCACAATTGCAGATGTGTCCATGTCCCTCGACAATGTTCTTGCCGTCGCGGCCATTGCCGATGGCGACAAGCAAATCTTGATTTTTGGACTGGGACTGGCGATCATACTCATGGCATTTGCGGCCACTTTGATAATGAAGTTGCTCACAAATTACCCTTGGATATCCTGGCTGGGGCTGATTGTATTGCTCTATGTCGCCGGTGAAATGATGTATCGTGGCTTTTTCGACATTCATCACGGTGTGGGGTCACTCTTGGGGCTTGTGGAGGGCTGGGAGATCAGCAAAAGCCACTAAAAGAATTGGGATTTGGCGGCATAAAGATGAAGCCAATACTCTACGACCCGATGGTGTGCCTTCGGCCCGGGTCCAAAACAAGACAATGAAGGTACAACATAAGGGAGGAAAACTTAAATGTTTAACCTGAAAACACTTGCCAAGACAGCTGCTATTACTGTAGCCGGCTTGGCTTTTGCGCCAGCGGCGTTTGCCGATGGTCATACAAAAGTACTGCGCATTCAATCAGTCTTACCAACCACTGGTGACGAGATTAAAATGGTTAGGGACTTTGGTGAAGACGTCTATGCCTTGACTGGCGGATCTTTGAAGCTTGAAGTTCTTGCTGCTGGTGCAGTGGTGGGATCCAGAGATGTTATGGATGCCGTGGATGCAGGGCTGGTTGAAGGTGGCTTTGCTTGGACACACTATTGGGGCGGTAAACACGTCGCTGCTAACCTCTTTGGTGCTCCCATAGCCGGCGCCGGCGTTGGCCTGGACGCACTGTCGTTCTTATCATGGTTCCAATATGGTGGTGGCAAGGAATTGTATGACCAACTTTGGGATGAAATGGGAGTCAATGTAAAAGGCTTCATGCTTCAACCCGTGGGTCCAGAAGCACTAGGTTGGTTCTCTGAGCCAATTGCCTCCATGGACGACTTCCGCAAATACCGTTTCCGCGCCCCTCCAGGCATGGTTGGTCAAGCTTATAAAGACATCGGCGTCGCCTCCGTAGCGATGGGTGGAGGCGACATCCTCCCCGCTTTGGAAAAAGGCACAATCGACGCAGCTGAATGGTGCTGCCCAGTGGCAGATATGGCTTTTGGATTTCAAAAAGTTCTGAAGCATTACTACCTGCAGGGTCTTCACCAGGTCGTGGTTAATGCTGACCTGTATGTAAACGGAGACTTCTATGATGCCCTGACCGATACCGAGAAAAAAGCCCTTGAAGTAGCTGCTAATGCTTCTCTATCAAAGTCAATGTCATATCGTATCCTTGCAAACGGAAAAGCGCTTAAAGATCTCACAGACAACCACGGCGTTATCTTGCATGATACTCCAGCGGATTATTTCCCAGCATACATGGGTGCTGCGAAGGCGCTCCTTGAAAAAGGTGCTGCAGAAAACGAATTCTTTGCTGAAGTTTGGCAGTCTCAGAAAGACTTTGCAGACGTTGCGGTTCCCTTCTGGGCTGGCGCACAGGCTTCAAACGCTGCCCTAGGCAAGGCACACGCTGATAGCTTGAAGTAAAACATAAAAATACGAGGCCAAACGGCCTCGTATTTCTTCTTTTGAAAGCATTTTATATAAAAGTTTTCACAAGAAGAAATTAGAAAAATTTCTGAGAATAAAACCCATGGGAGGGCCGGATGGCTGAAGAAGTTGATCCAAAAAAGCTGGAAATAGCCGATGAGCTAATTGCTGAGCGTCGGGCGGAACGACCTGGGGAAACACCAGATGGCATGACGCCTTGGCAGAAGCCAATTACTGCAGCAATCGATATTACCAACGATTGGGCAGGCAAGCTTTTGTGCTTACTTATGGTTCCGTTAATCGGAGTAGTCGTTTTTGAGGTGATTGCTCGTAACTCTTTTGCAATCATGTCCGGCTATGGATGGGATGAGCTAGCTCGAAATATAGGGTTAGGCCCAACGGTTTTTGCATACGATATCAGCCGTATGATTGCCGGCGTACTGTTTATGGGTGCAGCGGGATATGGTTTAATGCGTGGTGTACATATTCGGGCTGATTTTATTTATCGAAACTGGTCTGATAAAACGCAAGCGACGGTTGATGCTTTAGCGTACATGGCATTCTTCATTCCATCGATGATTTTCTTTACTATAATTACATCACAATACTGGCTTGTAGCCTACAATTCTGGCGAAACTGCGTTTGACAGCACCTGGGGGCCAGTCCTTTGGCCCGCTCGCTTAGCTATGCCAGTTGGGGGACTTTTGCTGTTGCTGCAAGGATTTCCAGAATTATTTCGCGCTTTTCACAAAATGGGCAAAGAGCGTGAGGCAATCTTTGTTAAATTATTAGTACCATACTTCATTATCGTTGGCGCAATAGTGATATCAGTTTTCTACCCAAATTCTCTACCACTCACGGATTGGTTTTCTGGACTAATTGCAGAAGGCCCCGGACTATCAAAACCGACCATCGGACTAATTATGCTGGGCGCGATGCTCTTTGTGATATTTATTGGTTTTCCAATTTCGTTCACATTAATTTTTTTAGCATTTGTGTTTGGAATTTGGGGATCAAATTTTAAATTGACCACCCTTTTGATGACACTAAACACTAATTCCACCATGCTAAACGATCAATTAATGGCAGTGCCACTATTTATTTTGATGGGTATTGTAATGGAAGCAGCAGGATTAATGGAGCGCCTGTTTGCTTCAATCCAAATGATTATGTCACGCATTCGGGGCTCACTTTACATAGCTGTTCTGATCGTTTCCACAATTTTCGCGGCCGCTACGGGCATTGTGGGAGCTTCAGTTACCCTACTAGGCATTATGGCCGGTGCAACAATGAGCCGGTCCGGTTACAATGTCCAATTGGCAGCTGGAACAATTACCGCGGGCGGCACTTTAGGAATATTAATCCCCCCATCAATCATGCTTATAGTGATGGGCCCTGTCCTGGATGTTTCAACATTAGACTTGTTCCGCGGAGCCTTCATTCCAGGCGCAATCCTAGCCACCCTGTATTTGGTTTATACACTGGGCCGTTGCTGGATCAATCCTGCTTTAGGCCCAATTCTAGCTGAAGAGGATCAACCAGAGACATCCAAGAATTATGGGCTGGAAGTGATACTAATATGCATGGGTGTGTTGGCTATATGTAGGGTCTTTGGTTTGTCTCTTAGCGGCGCATTAAGCTTATTTCCTTTTAGCGGCTTGCTAGTACTGATTGCGGTTCTGATGATTGCCCACGGTGCGTACCGTAGTTTGAAAGTGCTACGTCTGGCAGTCCCAATCGCAGTGGCGGTCCAGGCAGCTTGGGCTGCAACACAGTTAATGAATTCAAATGGGTTAGGGTTCGGTGTTCTTTATCACACCATGTGGCTATTATTTATGGGTTTCACCGCATACAAGTCTTTTGCATTATACCGCCCAGATACTGCAGAAAACTTTCATTTCTCAGAGCTCTGGGACGAGTTTTTTGCTGGCCTAATGCCACCGACCATACTAATTTCCTTCGCCTTAGGTTCAATCTTGTTTGGCTTTGCAACACCTGCAGAGGCTGCTGCAATGGGCGCATTTGGTGCAATTTTGTTGTCTATAAGTTACGGTAAGTTCAAAATTTCTGGGTTCTTCGATAGCCTGATTAAGGCCTTGGAAATCACTGTTTTGATCATGTTCTTGGTTGCGGCTTCTAATTTCTTTGGAGCCGAGTTTTCTTCACTCGGCACCCCAAAAATGATGACTGAAGCCTTGTTACAGTTGGATTTATCACCGTACATGATCTTAATACTAATAATGGTACTGATTTTTCTTCTTGGCTGGCCATTGGAGTGGGTACCAATTGTTTTGATCGTAATACCTGTATTACTACCGACAGTAATGGCATTGGATTTACCAGGCTTTGAGAGCCAATACGACAAGATGGTTTGGTTCGGCATAATGGTGGCAGTTAACCTACAAACTGCATGGCTAAGTCCACCAGTGGCTCTATCTGCGTACTTTCTAAAAGGCGTAGTCCCCAATTGGGATTTAAAAGATATCTACCTTGGGATGATGCAATTTATGGTTGTGCAATTAATCGGCTTGATCTTGCTATTTATATTCCCGCAGCTCGTGCTTTGGCTACCTAAAGCAATGGGTGGATAATAAAATATGGGCGGTCCAGTGGGACCGCCTACTTTCTTTCACCAGTCCAAAAACTTATCGCATATAGGAACTGCCAGCTCAAAAACATTTCTTTAAGTTTGCTTTCCGATTTAAAAGTGCGCCACTTTACTACTGTTAGTTCCAGTAAAAATGGTGACGAAAGTATAATTACAATCAAAAATCAGTTGGCGCTCCACCTTCGGAAATTCGGCGATCGACGAAAGCCCGCAACTCTTCATGAATGGCCATATCCATAGGCGGTTTTTTATAATCCGCCATGATCTCCTTATATTTGGCCGAGGCCCGCTCAGCCGTCCAAATACCACCGGCCAATTCCCATCCTTCATAATTGCGCCAATCGCTGATAAAGGGTTGGTGGAAGGCGGTTTCATAGCGATCTTGGGTATGCTGAACTCCAAAGAAATGCCCTGAAGATCCAACTTCCTTTATGGCCTCAATGGCGATATCTTCGGGCGCTGTCCGCGTGATGATCGGTTCAAAATAGCGCTGAATAAGCTGTAATACTTCGCAATCCATGATGAACTTCTCTGGCGAGGCAATCAGCCCCCCCTCCAACCAGCCGGCGGCGTGATAGACCACATTCGAACCCGACTGCACGGCGGCCCAGAGCGAATTTGAGGTCTCCCACATCGCCTGCCCATCAGGAACATTGGCGGCGCAGACCCCCGAGGACCGGATGGGCAGCTTATAAAACCGGCCCATTTGCCCCGTCATCTGCGTGGCCCGCATATATTCCGCAGTGCCAAAGGCCGGAGCGCCGGTTTTCATATCCACATTCGACGTAAATGTGCCAATCACACAGGGGATTCCCGGGCGCACATATTGAAACAATGCAATAGCACAGAGCGCCTCGGCAATCGATTGCGTCACAGCCCCGGCCATGGTGACCGGAGCCATTGCGCCAGCCAGGGTGAAAGGAGTGACAAAAATCGCCTGCCCGCGCCGCGCCAGCCGCAAACAGCCGTCAATCATCGGCCAGTCATGCTTCAAAGGGCTGGTAGAATTGATATTGGTATACATATGTGGTTTGGATTCAAACTCTTCATGACTGAGGCCACCGGCGATGCGCACCATCTCCATCGTGTCTTCAACGCGCTCTGAACCCAGACAATAGGTATGGGCCGCTTTGTCCGTCAATGTGAGCTTGTCGTAGGTTGCCTCGAGATGACGAATGGAGGCATGCACATCCACAGGCTCGACCGGGTAGCCACCTACAAAATGAATGCAATTGAAATATTGGCTCAGCTTGAAGAAATCTTTACATTTCTCCCGCGTGCCCGACACTTTCCGGCCCAATTCCATATCCCAATAATTTGGCGGTGAGGAGACATTGCCAAACAGCAATTTATTGCCCCCAATCGTCAACTCATGAGCACGATTGCGCGGCGTGATGGTGAATTCCGATGGCGCTTTGCCGATCATCTCCATCACCCAATGGCGATCAAGAAAAACCTTCTCCCCCTCAACCTTACATCCGGCATCCTTAAAAATCGCGAGTGCTTCTGTGTTCAGAAACTCGATTCCTATATCTTCCAAGATGGTCATCGCCCCTTCGTGGATGGCTTGAATGCCGTCCTCGGTCAGCGGCTCAATTGGGCGATCGGTATTCTCGACAATGCGCCAGGGCATCTGCTCAATCGCCCCGCGATTGCCGCGGGTATTTCCAGCACGTCCACCGCTCCGGCGTCTTGGGGCATCACTCATCATCATCTCCATGTGTTGCTTGCCTTCAAAATGCCCAAGCGCCGCGAAGTTTGCGGTCAAATTGCGACATTTTCTGTCCAACTGTGAGCCTAACGATTTTGCGTTAGGATCCAAGCGGGAAGATGGGACACATCGGGCAGCACAGCATCCGCTAAGGGCGCCAACTCATCCGCCCCTGCCAATCCCGTCAGCACGGCCACTGTGCGCATTCCAGCTGCACGGCCAGCATGCAGATCATGGGTGCTGTCACCGACCATGACGCAGGCGCTGGCTGGGATCTCCATTTTATCCGCCAAAGCCAGCAATGGCGCGGCCTGTGGTTTTGCGCCAAATCCGCTGTCGCTGCCGATCACAAAATCAAACAGATCGAGCGCCTGAACGGATGCGAGATGCGCACGCGCGGGGGTCTCGGCATCATTGGTCATGACACAAAGTCCAAGAGTCATGCGCCGCAACTCAGCCGTCAATCGGTGCAAATCTGTCACCAAAACCTGCGGCGCCGTTTCCGCCTCCTCATTGAGCCAATCACAGATCTGCGCGTGGCCCGTGGCCGGAATATAGCTGTGGATCACCGCCGCGATTTCCATGGGCGTGGCGGCAACGATGACACTGCCGGGCTGCACTCTTTGGGTGTGTGTGTCATAGCCAAGCGCCTGCGCAAGCTGCCGCAGCAGCGCCTCATCAGACCCGGCGATGCGCGCCAAGACTTGAGCTGTCCAAATGCCCCAGGTGCTTTGAAAATCAAACAGCGTGCCGTCCTTGTCGAAAATGACCCCGCGAATAGTCATCAGGTCCATTGCACCTGTTCGGCGCCGGGCAAAACCTGCCGCGCCATCATCGGATCCATGTAATTGGCAATGCCCACATCATCGCAAAACCGCGTCACCCAGGCATCATCCATGCAGATAAAATCCAGCAATGCCGCCAGAAACACGGGATCCGACATCCCTGCGCGCAAATCATGTTCCGTGGCCCCAGACGCGCCCATAAAAACCTCTCGCAGATCATCCTCGCCGATCATCCAAGCCAGGGCTTTTACCGCTAGGGTTTGCGCGAGATCCGGGGTCATATCATTGCCATTGTTACGCATCTATCTTTCTTCATAATCTGCCCCACAGGCCCAGCGCAAGAGCCGCGATGCGGCTTATTTGCGTCCGTTGATCAAAGCCTGCGCCAATTGCTCACGCGCCTTTGGGGTCATAGAGGCCAATTTATCAAGCAAGGCCTGCCGCGCGATGACTTGCCGTTCTTCGATCATCATCGCCTCATCTTGCAACACCGCCAAAACAGCCCTCGGCTCAAATGGCTCTGTGCGCAACGCATCGGCCAAGACAGCGGTCATCTGCGCCCGCAAGTCCCGATCCATGCGCCGGTCCCGCCCCTGGGCCTTTTGGATCATGCGCCCTAAGTCACGCCGATCCTCACGGTCCATGGCCCGGACAAGCGGGCCCAGGCTGGTCGCGGGGCCGCGCGGCCGTGCCTCGTGCCGGGTGGACAGGCTGTCTAGGCGCACATCCTTGTGGCGCCCAGATCCAAAGAAGCCGCCGACAGCGCCCAAAACCAAAAGATTGGCCGCCAATGACACCACCAGGCATATTTTCAACATTCGATGTGACATGATCATCCCCTAGCTGTCTTCCCAATTAAACTCAGCCTCAAACCCAATGCCGGAAAGCTCGCTGAGACTCTCGGTCTGGAAATAGGCGCTGGTGATGTCCAACACCGCATCCGGTGGGCTAACCCCGATGACCACCCCCACCGCCCCAGCCATGGCCAGGCCCGCCCCCGCCGGCCAGCCGCCAAATTGCGCCACCATCTGCGACAGGACCCCAAATACCCCAAGCCGCGGCAGCTTGGGTGCCGCAGTGTCTGGCAAGGCCGCGACGGCCTGCACTTGAAGCCGCGTGAGAAATTCTGGATCCAATTCTGGCGTGTCGCGCTGCGCCGAGGCGAAGAGCGCGTCCAAATCTTGATCATTCAACGGCGGGGGGGAGAAATCTTTATCCATCATCTTCCAATCCTAACGCTTTTTTCTGCGGTGCCAATGCATGGGCCAAGCTGCGCTTACCGCGTGACATGAGACTCTCGACCGCCTCCACCGATATCTGCATGATCTGAGCGATATCAGGATTTGAGAGCCCCTCGAGATGGCGCAGAACCATCGCTTGTTTCTGCCGATCCGGCAGGTCGCCCAGCGCCGCCCGCAGCGCTTGGGCCCGTGCGCGGTCTTGAAGGCGGCGCTCCATGTCC
Source organism: Planktomarina sp. (assembly GCA_016780825.1). Lineage (GTDB taxonomy): Bacteria > Pseudomonadota > Alphaproteobacteria > Rhodobacterales > Rhodobacteraceae > Planktomarina. The sequence continues at coordinate 44,351 of JADHLF010000012.1, forward strand.
GGGCGATCATCGGGCATGGCGGGGAGCTCTTCGCCTGAATGACGCTTGCGCCTGCGCAGTTTGTCAATGCACAGGTTGGAGGTCACGCGATAGAGCCAGGTCGTCACCTTCGCCTGCCCGGGCTGCCAATCGGGCGCGGCGCGCCACAGGCGCAGCAAGCTGTCTTGAGTGACATCCTCAGCCTCTGCCCGATCTCCGAGCATCCGAAACGCCTGCGTGAAGACAAAAGGCGCCAAACGCGCCGTCAAAACCTGCGCTGCTGTGCGGTCGCCCTGTGCAAACCGCGCCAGAAGCTCCACATCTTCAAGATTTTGACTCGCATCAAGGGCCATCATATGTCCTGATTAGGGGGTTTTACGGCTTCGGTAAATGACCAGCCCACAGCAGCAGGCCGGCCCCAGACCGGCGATCACTCGTCGTGCGACTTGCGCTTTCTTTTACGATCACCTTTGCCTTTCATGGCGTCAAACTCTTCTTGGGAAATAACCCCATCTTCGTTTTCATCTAGGCGGTCAAACATCCGTTGCCCAGGGTTCATTTGCTCCATCTCCGCCAACTCAATGGTGCCATTGCCATCACGGTCCAACCGCTCCAGCATTCGCTTGGCGCGCTTGCCCATTTTTTTCGCCCGGTCGGCCTGCGCCCTGGCGCTCAGCTCCTCAACCGTCAAGCTGCCATTGCCGTCAGTGTCAGCCTTGGCAAATTCCGCCGCACCAAAGGCCTTCGCCTCAGCCTGGGTGATTTGACCGTCCCCATTGGCGTCCAATTGGGAAAAATCGGGGCGCGGGCCACCATGCTCACGGGCCATGACGGGCGCGCTCGCCAAGATTGCAGTTGCAGCCAATGCGAAAATTGCGATTTGTTTCATTATCTTTTTCCTTAGTTTTTTCGTTTTCATACGCAGAGCGCAGTTTTTGCGCTTGGTATAGGTAAAACGCAGCAGCGCTCATTTTCCGTCGCTCACTATTAAAAAAATCTTGTGGCAGTTTGCCCCAGTGTCATTTCCCGCGTGGCGATTAATAAACACGCCAGATTCAGGAGATCGCTATGACGATACATCGCCCCCTAAAACCCGCCCTTCTGCACGGATGGCGCCGGTGTTGCCCGCGTTGCGGCAAAGGTGCATTGCTTTATAAATATCTCAAAGTGCATGAGAGCTGCGGCGCCTGCGGCCAAGAGTTGCATCATCACCGCGCTGATGACGGCCCAGCCTATCTCACGATCTTAATCGTCGGCCATATCCTCGCACCGCTATTGCATGTGGTCTTTGTGCAATTTCGCCCCGCGCCATGGATCATGGCACTGGGCTTTGGGGTTGGATCCGTGGCGCTCTGCCTCTATCTGCTCCCGCGCATCAAAGGCGGCGTCGTGGCGTTTCAATGGGCGCGCGGTTTAAATGGATTTGGGGCGGAAGCCTCTGGCAATGTGCTCAAAACCCACTAGATTGGGTTTATGACCCAGACACCGATCCGCTCCGCCGCAACCATTATTACAGTGCGCAACATAAACACCTCACCCCAGGTGCTTATGGGGCAGCGTGGATCCAAAGCGGCGTTTATGCCGAATAAATTCGTTTTTCCAGGCGGGGCCGTCGATGCCGAAGACAGCGTCATTTCCCTGGCCAAGCCTTTGGTGCAGACCTGCCATGCGCGGCTTTTGGAGGATAACAGCGGCCCCTCACCCGAAAGCCTCGCCGTGGCGGCCATTCGCGAGTTATGGGAGGAAACCGGGTTGATCCTTGGCGCGCCAGAGGAGTGGCAGGACGCGCCAGAAGATTGGAGCGGTTTTGCCGAGGCGGGCTTTCGTCCCTCCGCAGAGAAAATGTATTTCTTCTTTCGCGCCATCACCCCACCTGGTCCGCCCCGCCGCTTTGATGCGCGGTTCTTTTTGGTGGATGCGGGCCAACTGGCCGGAGATCTGGACGATTTTTCCGGCGCATCCGATGAGCTGTCCCATTTGCAATGGGTGCCACTGGATAAGGCCCGCGCCTTAAATCTGCCCTTTATCACTTCAATTGTTCTGGGAGAATTGGCCGCATTGCGCGAGATCCGCCCCCCCGCCTCAGTGCCGTTTTTCAAAAACCAAGATGAAGAAAGCCTGTTTCTGCGTCTGAATGGCTCAGAGCAGCAGTATCAATAGGATCACCGAAACGGAGAGTAATGCGATGCCCAAAGCCTCGCTACGGCGCATTTTTTCGCCAAAGACAAAAACCGATATGGCGAAAGAGGCCAAGATTTCCACCTGGCCGAGCGCTTTGACATAGGCCGCATTCTGTAAGGAGAAAGCGGTGAACCAAGCCAAAGAGCCCAGCAAAGACAGCAGCCCCACCCAAATGGCCACGCGCCAAGCACGGACCACCTCGGTGATTTGCCCCGGCTCGCGCCAGCGCAAATAAAAAGCCATGCCTAAAAACTGCATGGAAATTGCCGCCATGAGGGTCACACTGGCGCGGGCGAATACATCGGCGGCGGAAATATGCAGTGTTGCGCCGCGGTAAAAGACGGCGCATGCGCCAAACAACACAGCACAGGACAGGCCTAGGGCAGTGGCTTTGTTGAAAAAACGTGGACCCTCCGAGCCGGCCACTTGCGGCGCGTCCGAGATGATGAGAACTCCCAAGACACCCAGTGAGATCGCCCCCAGCGCTGGCAGGCTGACGCCTTCGCCCAAAAACAAAAGCCCAAAGCCGGCAGCCAGCAAAACCTCAACTTTCTTGAAGGTGATGCCGATGGTGAAATTGCGCTGCTGAAACAGGGCCACCACGCACATAGTGGCGCAGATTTGGCAAAATCCGCCCGCCGCCGCGAAGGCCCAAAACTGCCAATCCATCACAGGCAGACCATAGCCGCGCACCACCGAATAGCCGACGGCCACCAGAGCAATCAGAGGTGCTGCATATAAAAATCGTGCGAAAGTTGCGCCGCCCGTTGACAGCGTGGCAATGCGCAAACGCTTTTGGAACATGAAACGCAGAGTTTGCGCCAAGGCCGCCAAAAGGGTGATGGGAATCCATAACATGGATCAAGACTTAGGCGATCCCTCAGAGCGAGGCCAGAGCGGATGGGGCACAGGTTCTTTGCTCCGCAAGAAATACTGCGCAAAAAGTTGACGGTAGTTCTTGTAGATATACCCTCGGTTGCGCTGCATGAATTTCTCTTTTTCTGCCCGATAGAGACCCGGCAAAGCGTACCAGGAGATATGAGGGTACATATGGTGCACCGAATGGAAGTTATTGTTCAAAAACAAAAATGCGAAGAACCCACGATCTTCAATAACTGCGGTGCGGGCCTGCACGTCTTCATGGGCGCGATGCTCGGCAAATGTACGGATCTTGAGAAGCGCGAGCCCGCCGTAGGCTGCGATAAAATAGGCCCACAGCGGATAGCCCGCAGCCATGACGATCCAAATCACCAGCGCGGCGGCCAGAAAATGCCAGAGCCAATCTTGGAGCACATCCCGACGCCCAGCGCATATCTGCCGAACATCACTTAGCATGAAATAATATTGCGAAATCAATACGCCGATCAGCAGGCGCCCCGCGAGGGTTGTGTTCCAGATATGCACCCTTTGTAGCCAAGTCGGAAGGGCGTGCCACACGGCAGGATCCAGGTAATGACTCTCAGGATCATCATAGGGATCGGTCAGCCGTTCGTCTGTGTGATGGGCCAAATGGGTGTCGCGAAACCGGCCATAAGGAATCAAGAGATTGAGCGAGGCGAACACCAAAGCCGCATTGAGCCATGGATAGCGCGTCGGGTGGCCATGAATGATTTCATGCTGCAACGAAGATTGCAGCGCGATCATCACCGCCAGACCCGGCACAGACAGCCAAAGCGGGGCGAAGAGCAAAGCCAACCATCCGCCATAGCACCCCAGAAGGGTCGCCAATGTCGGCCATTCGGTCATCAGAGATGGGCGCGTAATCTGTGCCATGGGCGCAGGGTAAATCTTTTTCAATCCTTGTGGAATTCAGAGAATTATGTAACTTAAATCATTAAAGTTAACTAAAATCATCAAATGTGATAAATATGGACAAGCGCGCCCGCTCTGATCTCTTCCGCACGCGATTGCAACAGGCCATGCTCCTGAGCGGTGAGACACAGTCCAGCCTGGCGCGCAAAACCGGGGCGGACCGCTCAACCCTGTCGCAAATTCTAGCGGGCACAACCGCGCGCCTGCCCAATGGGCAATTGGTGGCGCAATGCGCGAAAAGCCTTGGCGTTTCGGCCGATTGGCTGCTGGGGCTGTCCGATCAACCGGACTGCCTGCAACAAATTTTAGCGCAGGCCATGACCATGGTCGACGCCCCGCGCGCGCTGATCGACGCACAGATCTTTGAATGGCATCAAGAGGCCGCAGGATATAAAATCCGCCATGTGCCGACAGGGTTGCCTGATATGATTAAAATTCGCCCGATGCTCGAATGGGAATATGCCCCGAGCCTTGGGCACACCATAGATCTGGCGATTGCCTCTGCCGAAGATCGGCTCAATTGGATGCGCCAGGCGCAATCTGATTATGAAATTGCCCTGCCGATCCATGAATTGCAGGCCTTCGCACGCGCCGAAGGCTATTACAGCGGCTGCCCTCGGCACATTCGCATTGAACAGCTCAAACATCTGGCCCGTCTGACATCGCAACTTTATCCGGTGATGCGGGTCTCTTTATTTGACGCGCGGAAAATTTACTCGGCACCGATTACGATCTTCGGCCCTTTGCGCGCTGTGATCTACCTGGGGCAAAAATATCTGGTCTTCCGCGTTCCGGATCGTATCCAAGCCCTCAGTCAGCATTTCGACGGGCTCATCCGTGAAGCGGAAATCGGCACCCGTGAATTGCCCGCCATCATCGACACTCTGTTGCAGGAGCTGGGTGCCGCCTCGGATTAAACCTTTGGATCTGGATTTTCCGTGTGCCCATCCACTGCGATGACCTGTCCCGACACCAGACGCGCCCCTGTACTGCACAAAAATACAGCCATATTGGCGACATCTTCCGCCGTGACCAGACTGCGCATAGAAGTTCCAGCGGCATAGCCGTCGTAGATATGCTGCACATCGGTGCCCTTGGCCGCCGCCTCGCGCTCCATCACCCCCTGCATCCGTGGCCCTTCAACTGCACCGGGACAAATCGCATTGGCCCGCACACCCTCAGGCCCCCATTCCATCGCAAGGGTCTTCATCAAGCCGATGATGCCCCATTTCGCCGCCGCATAGGGGGCCCGATTGGGATAGCCGTAAATTCCAGCCGTAGACGAGGTCAATACGATGGCACCACGCGCCGCTTTGAGCATCGGCCCCCCATATTTTGCCGCAAGAAAAGCGCCTTCCAAATTGACCGATACGCAGCGCTGCCACGCAGACAGATCAATCTTTTCCACCGCCGCCGTGGGCCCGGCAATGCCCGCATTGGCGCATATCGCCTCAAGCCGGCCCCAGGTCTTTTGAATATCGGCAAACAGCTTGGCGACCTGCGTCTCATCGCTGGCATCAACCAGGGTTTTTTGCCAATCCGCCGGGCAGGCCTCCAGACTGGCGGCCTCCACATCCGTCACCCAAACCCGAAAGCCCGCCGCGGCAAAGGCCTGCCCCATGGCCCGGCCAATGCCATTGCCGCCCGCTGTGATCAGAACCCCCTTCATTTGCGCCCCACACTGCGGCCCAGGCCCTCGGGCCGCACAAGCGCGCGATGAGCCGTTGCAATACGCTCTAAGTTTTGTGCCACCTGCGCCGATGGCGCGCTGGCCTTGCGGGTTTCAAGCGACACATGAATGAGCATATGCTCGCCCGTAGCCAAAAGTCGGTCCCCTTCAAACATCTGGTGGAACAGATGCATTTTCTTGCCCGCCCCTTCGGCACAATAGGTCTCAACCCGGATCACTTTGCCGGCATGTACCTCGTCAATATGCCGAATATGGGTTTCGGCGGTGAAATAACTGCCGCCAGAGGCGATATAAGCGGCATCACAGCCCACGATCTCCATAAAGCGATCGGTGGCGTCGCCAAAGGCCTGCAAATAGCGCGCTTCATTCATATGGCCATTGTAATCGGTCCAATCCAAAGGCACGGCACGGCGCAGAGTTTCGGTCAAGCCGCCGGTGTTCAGATCGGCCGCATGCTGCACCATGCCCGCCTGTGCGCTCAGCTGCTGATCTTGCACTTTGAGCAGCGCTCCAGCGCCCCAATCTTGGGCCTTCAGGGCGCGCATCATTCCCACCAGATTGTTGTCCCGGATGCGTTCAAGCTCGCGAATAGAATACATGCCCGACTGCGCATCGGATTGGTCAGAAATCATATCCACCAAGTCATCGGTAAACTCCGGCACATCCATCAATTTTGTCCAGGGCCATTTAAGAGCCGGGCCGAATTGCGCCATGAAATGCCGCATGCCCGCCTCTCCGCCGGCCACACGATAGGTCTCAAACAATCCCATTTGCGCCCAGCGAATGCCAAAGCCATAGCGGATGGCATTGTCAATCTCTTCGGTTGTGGCGATCCCATCTTTGATCAACCAGAGCGCCTCGCGCCAAACCGCCTCCAAAAAGCGATCTGCGATATGGGCGTCAATCTCTTTGCGCACCCGCAAGGGATACATCCCCATCTGGCGCAAAATATCCTCCGCACGCGCGACAATCGCAAGGTCACTTTGCTCTGTCGGCACCACTTCAATCAGCGGCAATAGATAGACGGGGTTGAACGGGTGGCACACCATGATTTGCGCCGGGCGCAGGGCCGCCCCTTGCAACTCAGAGGGCTTAAAGCCGGAGGTTGAAGAGCCCAAAACCGCCGCCGGATCACAATGGGCCTGAATGGCGCGATAGACCTGTTGCTTCATGGCCAGTTGCTCAGGCACGCTTTCCTGGATCCAGGCGGCGCCGGTCACCGCCTCAGAAATTTCTGAATGAAAGCTCAAGCGCCCTTCCGCGGGCATGGGCGCCTCGTAAAGCCCTGGCAAGGAGCGGCGTGCATTGGCCAGCACCTCACCGATTTTGCGCTCTGCCTCGGGATCAGGATCAAAGACACGCACGTCCCACCCGTTGAGCAAAAAGCGCGCGGCCCAGCCGCCGCCGATAACCCCACCTCCGATGATTGCTGCGACCTGTGTCATGGGAAACCCCTATCTAAGTATCTTAATTTTGCAAAATTACTGACCAACCGGGGCCCGCTTCACAAGCCCCAGCTTTTCGCGCACCTCTGCCGGACCGATCACGCGCGCGCCCAGGTTTTCAATCAGGCTCACGGCCCGATCGACCAATTGATAATTTTGCGCCAAAACCCCACGGTCGAGCATCAGATTATCTTCCAAACCCACGCGGACATTGCCCCCGGCCAGAACCGAGGCGGCCACCATCGGCATTTGATGGCGCCCCAGCCCAAAGGCGCTGAATGTCCAATCATCGGGAATATTGTTGACCATGGCCATCAGGGTATTGAGATCATCTGGCGCGCCCCAGGGCACTCCCATACACAGCTGAACCAAAGCATTGGGTTCAAGAACCCCATCGGAAACCAATTGCTTGGCATACCATAGATGACCCGTATCAAAGGCTTCAATCTCAGGTTTCACCCCCAATTCGGTCATCATCCGCCCCATCGCGGTCAAGGTGCCGGGGGTATTGGTCATGACATAATCGGCCTCGGCGAAATTCATCGTGCCGCAATCAAGCGTGCAAATTTCCGGGCGGCATTCCGCCACATGAGCCACCCGCTCGGTCGCGCCGGCCATATCGGTGCCCGCAGCGGGCGGCAGGGGGGATTCAACGTCGCCAAAAACCATATCGCCGCCCATTCCGGCCGTCAGATTAAGCACCACATCAACCTCAGCATCCCGGATCCGCTCCGTGACTTCGCGAAACATTCCCGGATCGCGGCTCGGCGCGCCGGTATTCGGATCGCGCACATGGCAGTGCACCACCGCCGCGCCAGATTTGGCGGCCAAAATCGCGCTCTCGGCAATCTGCTTTGGACTGCGCGGCACATGGGGGCTTTTGTCTTGCGTCGCACCAGAGCCTGTGACGGCACAGGTGATAAAGACCTCACGGTTCATTTCTAAGGGCATGATCTTCTCCTTCTCTCTTGAGCAATCTGCGAGAGTTGCAAAAGGAAATTTGTCAATATACGAATGATTTTTAATGAAACGCGCAAATAACATCTGGCAAGCGGGTTCCAAGCCGCTGCATGTGGGGCTTTTGCTGCTTGATGAGAGCAACACGCTTTCCCTTGCGGCCGCTGTTGACCCTATGCGCGCCTGCAACCGCAGGGCCGATCGCAGGCTGTTTACTTGGCAATTTCTATCACACGCCGGCAGGCCTGTGCATCTCACCTCGGGCATGACGGTGCAGACCGAAGAGCTGCATGGGTTTGCAGGGGATCTGTTGATCCTTGTGGCCGGTTTTCGCCTTGAGGCCCAATGCACCCCGCCCCTGATTTCAGCCCTCAGGCGCCAGGTCGCGGACGGCTGCCAACTTTGGGGGGTGGATGGAGGAAGTTGGATCATGGCCCAGGCGGGGCTCTTGGATGGCCACCGCGCGACCTGCCATTGGGAAGATGCAGAGGCGTTCTCTCGCCGGTTTCCATCCGTAAATCTGGTGCCAGATCGCTATGCCATCAGCGCGCCCTTTGCCACGACAGGCGGCGCATCGCCCTGTATTGATTTGATGCTGCATCTCATCACCTGCCGCCACGGGCGGGCTTTGTCGGAGCGCGTCGCCTCTGCCTTTATCTATGATCCGCTGCACACGGGTGATGCACCGCAACAGATGATCGCCACAACGCGCATTTCCAGCAAACATCCCCGGATTGCGCGGGTGTTAAAGCAGATGGAAAACCTGATCGAAAGCCCGCCGACAATCGCGGCACTGGCCCGCGCCAATGGCATCTCCACGCGCAAATTGGAACTTGAATTTAAAGCCGCCACCGGCCGGGCGCCGGGGCGTTATTTTCTGGAGCTGCGCCTGTCCGAAGCGCGCCGCCGCGCCATCGACAGCGCGCAAAGCGTGCAAGAAATCGCTCTGGCCTGCGGGTTCACCTCACAGGCCAGCCTGGCCCGCGCTTTCCGTGACGCCTTTGGTCAATCCATCAGCGCCCTGCGCCGTCACCATTAATCAATCCGCTCAATAAGGCATAGGGTGGGCGCGATGGGTCTTATTGAGATCGGCCAGCAGCTGGTCTGACAACTCAATATCTTTGCCTGCGATGATATGTGCCAATTGCGCCGCCGTCGTGGCCCCAAAGATGACCGAGGCCATGAAGGGGCGCCCAGCGCACCAGGCCAATGCCATATGCACCGGATCCAGCCCATGCTTTTGCGCCACCTCCATATAGGCTGCGGCCGCCAGATGGGCTCGGGCCGTGTTGCGCCCGCCCAGCTCGGGCGACACGCTCATCCGGCTGCCCTCCGGCACCGCATTGGCGGCGTATTTTCCAGTGAGCAACCCTGTGGCCAAGGGTGAGAAGGCCAGCAGACCCACCTCCTCATTGACACTTAGCTCCGCCAAATCTGTGTCATACATGCGGCACATCAGGGAATATTCATTTTGAATAGATGCCACCCGCGGCCCATGCCCCTCCTCGGAGGCCCGCAGCCATTGCGCCGTGCCCCATGCGCTTTCATTCGACAGGCCAAAGGCGCGAATGCGGCCCCGCGAGACTTCTGTTTGCAGCGCGCCCAGGCAGTCATGCATATGCTGGATCGTCTCAGCTTTGTTTTGCTTTGAGGGATCATAGGTCCAATTTTGTCGGAACATATAGGAGCCACGGTTTGGCCAATGGAATTGGTAAAGATCGATCACATCAGTCTGCAACCGCTTTAAGCTGCCCTCAATCGCCGCCGGAATGGAGCTGGCGGTGATCGGCGCTCTGTCACGGATATGTTTGATCCCCATGCCAGAATGTTTGGTGGCCAGAACCACTTGATTGCGCTTGCCGCTGGCCTGAAACCACGCGCCCACCATACGTTCACTGTCGCCCTGTGTCTCGGCTGTGATCGGATTGACAGGATACATCTCTGCGGTATCAAAGATATTGATCCCCGCCTCCACAGCCATATCCATCTGCGTAAAAGCATCGGCTTGATCTGTTTGTGTGCCGTAGGTCATCGTCCCAAGACAGAGGTCGGAAATCATAATCCCGCTGCGGCCCAATTCATTCATTTTCATTCTATAGTCCCCTTGTTTGGGCTAAGTTAGCCCAAGGTTGTTGAGCTGCAAGCTGAAAATCACTTGAGAACAAATAGCGAACGTTATATCCTAAAAGGATGACACCCTATGCCCCGAATCTGATTTCATCTATCCACAGACCGAAGGCGGCCCTATTGGAGCTTTGGCCCGGCATTCACCTGACGCTGGCGCGCGCGCATGAGGTTTGCGGCCAGTTTCGGCACAGTTTTGCAATGATGGTGGCGCAACACACCCAAGGGCCTGTGTTTTGGGTGGCACCAGAGTGGAGCACAGATCGGCTGCACGCAGAGGGGGTCACCCCTTTTTTCTCTCCTGGGCGTTTGACCTTTGTGAGCCCCAAACGGGCAGAGGATATCCTATGGTGCGTTGAGGAGATCCTGCGCAGCAGCGCCGTGCCGCTTATGGTGGCCGATCTGCCTGGCCTGCCCGGCCTAACCCCTGTGCGGCGCCTGCATCTGGCAGCGGAGACTGGCGCGCGCGAAGGCGGCGCTGCCCCGCTGGCTCTTTTGCTCACCCCCGGCACGGGCGGTGCAGCGGGCATCGAAAGCCGCTGGCACATGGGGCCCATCCCACAAGCTGGCATGGACAACTGGCAACTCACCCGCATGCGCAGCCGCAGCGCCCCGCCGCGCCGCTGGCATGTGGTGCGGCACGAGGGGCGCTATCGGCTAACCCCTGCCGCGCAAGGAGCCCCCCAAGTTTAGATCCACAAGCAAAGACTTGAACCAAGCCCGAAAAATCCATGCCAAAGGGTCAAATCCCACTTGCTACTCCGCAAGACCCGACCGATGGTTACGCTATGCGACTCATCTTATCCTTTGCGGCGCTCTTCTTGTCCGTCATCCTCTTGCAACTGTCCTCCGGTGGGGTCGGCCCTTTGGACGCCCTCACAGGGCTCGAGCAGGGCTTTACAAAAGGGCAAATCGGCATCTTGGGCTCTTCGCATTTCCTTGGGTTTTTCATCGGCTGCTGGTGGGCGCCTCGGGTGATGGGCAGCGTGGGGCATTCACGGGCTTTTGCGGTCTTCACTGCCATGGGCGCTATTGGCATGCTGGGTCATACATTATTGATAGACCCCACCGCCTGGGCGGTGATGCGCGTCGCCTCAGGACTTTGCGTGGCGGGCTGCTATACGGTGGTTGAGGCCTGGTTGCAGGCCAAAGCCAGCAATGCCAATCGCGGGCGCACCATGGCAGTCTATCGCGTGGTCGATATCTTTGCCTCACTGGGCGCGCAGATGATGATTGGCGCTTTGGCCTCGGTTGAGACCTATCTGGCCTATAACCTGCTGACGCTCTTTTGCTGCGCCTCCCTCTTGCCGCTTGCCCTGACCAAAGCCAGCCCGCCCATTACAAAAGCAGCCCCACGCCTGCGGCCTCTTTTGGCGCTCAGCCGCTCCCCCCTCGCGGTCTTTGCCGTTATGGTCAGCGGCTTAACCTCTGCGGCCTATCGCATGGTTGGACCCATCTATGGCACAGAGCTCAATTTAAACGCCTCGCAAATCGGTCTTTTTCTTGCCGCCTACGTTTTGGGCGGGGCAATTTCGCAATATCCGGCCGGCTGGCTGGCCGATAAATTTGATCGCCGTTGGGTGGTCATCGGCATTTCCATTGCCTCACTGATATCTTGCACCCTCTCCTTTTTCGCCCTCGGCGTCACGCAAGTCATCATCGCCTCCTGCCTGTTTGGCTTTATCACCGTGCCGATCTATTCCATCGCCACCGCCCATGCCCATGACTTCGCCTCAACCGATGAACGCGTTGAACTTTCGGCCGCGCTTTTATTCTATTATGCGATCGGCGCCATCGCCTCTCCCATCGTCGCCGCGCTATTGATTGAAATATTCGGCACCGGCTCGTTTTTCATCTTCATCGCGATTGCACATCTGTTTTTGGCCGCCATCGGCGGGCTGCGGTTGCTGCTGGGCGATACGGCCAAGTCCAAAACCCCCTATATCTACGCGCCACGCACCTCCTTCATGCTCGGACGGTTGACAAAAATCCTGCGCGATCCCGGCTCATCTTCTAAGCCTTAGGGCTGGGCTTTCGAACCTTACGGGGTTAAATAGGGCCAACTTTATTTGGACGGCACTATGAAACGTATCCTGATCACATCAGCCATTCCCTATATCAACGGGATCAAACACCTCGGCAACCTTATCGGCAGCCAGCTGCCTGCAGATCTTTTTGCCCGCTACCACCGGGCGCGGGGCAATGAAGTCTTGTTTCTTTGCGCCACAGACGAGCACGGCACCCCAGCGGAACTCGCCGCTGCAAAAGCCGGAAAGCCGGTTGAAGAGTATTGCGCCGATATGCATGCGGTGCAGGCCAAGATCGCCGAAGGCTTTCGCCTGTCTTTCGACCACTTCGGTCGCAGCTCATCGGCACAAAACAAAGAGTTGACGCAGCATTTCGCCGGGCGTCTTGCCGATCAAGGCTTGATTGCGGAGGTCGATGAACAGCAAGTCTATTCCCATGCGGACGGGCGCTTTCTGCCCGATCGCTATATCGAAGGCACATGCCCCAACTGCGGCTATGATAAGGCACGCGGTGATCAATGCGAAAATTGCACGAAACAGTTGGAGCCAACCGATTTGATTGAGCCACGCTCAGCCGTATCCGGCTCTACCGACCTGGAAGTGCGCAACACACGCCACCTGTATCTGCGGCAATCCTCGTTGCGCCAAGAGCTGAGTGATTGGATTGCACAAAAAACAGATTGGCCTGTGCTGACCACCTCGATTGCAAAGAAATGGCTCAATGACGGTGATGGTTTGCAAGACCGAGGCATTACCCGGGACCTTGATTGGGGCGTTCCCGTCCGGCGCGGCGATGCGCCTTGGCCTGGGATGGAAGGCAAAGTATTCTACGTTTGGTTTGACGCGCCGATTGAATATATCGCCTCTGCCCGCGAATGGGTCGATGCCGGTAAGGGCGAGGACTGGGAGCGCTGGTGGCGCACCGATAAAGGCGCTGCGGATGTGCGCTATGTGCAGTTTATGGGCAAGGACAATGTGCCCTTCCACACCCTCTCATTCCCAGCCACTATTCTGGGCTCTGGCGAGCCATGGAAGCTGGTCGATTACATCAAATCGTTCAACTACCTCAACTATGACGGAGGGCAGTTCTCCACCAGCCAGGGGCGCGGCATCTTTATGGACCAAGCGCTTGAAATTCTGCCCCCCGATTACTGGCGCTGGTGGCTCCTCAGCCATGCACCAGAAACCTCCGACAGCGAGTTCACCTGGGACAATTTCCAAGCGGGTGTGAACAAAGATCTGGCGGATGTCCTGGGCAATTTCGTCTCCCGCGTCACCAAATTTTGCCGCTCCAAATTCGGCGAAACCGTGCCAGAGGGGGGCAGCTATGGCCCACGTGAAACCGCGCTGATTGAAGATTTGCAAACGCGTCTCGAGGCCTATCAAACCCATATGGAAGCCGTCGAAGTGCGCAAATCCGCAGGGGAATTGCGGGCGATCTGGGCCTTAGGCAATGAATATTTGCAAGCCGCGGAACCCTGGGCCGTGTATAAAACCAATCCTGAGGAAGCGGCGGCCATCATTCGCCTGTCGCTCAACCTCATTGCGCTATACGGCCAGCTCTCAGCCCCCTTCATCCCAGATGCGGCGCAAACCCTGCGCCAGGCGATGGGCCAGACCGACCCGCTCTGGCCCGAAGACCTCGCCCAAGCGCTCACCCGCTGCGCGGCGGGCGACGCCTTCACCGTGCCTGAAAACCTGTTCGCCAAAATCACCGATGAGCAACGTGATGACTGGGCCCAACGCTTTTCCGGCATACGGCAGTGAGCAGAGTGAGCCACTGTAAAGAATGCGCCCTCCACCTCCAAAGAGCACAATTGCGGACTGGACAAGCGCAGTAAAAAAGACAATAACGCCGCAGATTACTCGATTTGCTTTCAAAACGCCTTCATAACCAAGGCGAAAGCAGCACAGGTGATCGCCCCAGAACCAAGGTTTGAAGGCATTGAGGCGGGTTGGTAGAGTGGTTATGCAGCGGATTGCAAATCCGTGTACACCGGTTCGATTCCGGTACCCGCCTCCACAA
>JADHLF010000049.1 GCA_016780825.1 Planktomarina sp.
ACACCTTTGGTTGAAGAAACGCCAGAAAATATCAAAGGCCACCCGAAAGTGCGCGAAGCGTACCTCGGCGAAGCCCAAGTATAGGAGTGGCCGCGATGACACTTTCAGACACACCCGCCTACTTCTCGGTCCGTGACATCCATGCCTACTATGGCGAAAGCTATATCGTGCAGGGCATCAGCTTTGAGATCAATGAGGGCGAAATTCTCGCTCTGCTGGGCCGAAACGGCGCCGGTAAAACCTCCACATTGCGCGCCATTGCACGCACTGGCGATCCACAGGTCACCCAGGGCGAAATTTGGCTCGATGGGGATCCGCTGCATGCGATGGCCAGTTTCGAAGCCTCGCGCGCAGGGCTTGGTCTCGTGCCAGAGGATCGCCGCATCATCCAAGGCCTTACGGTTGAGGAAAACATCAAACTGGCCCAAATCGCGCCGCCAATTGGTTGGTCTTTGGATCAGATTTACGAGCTGTTCCCAAGACTTGAAGAGCGCCGCAAACAAGAGGGCGTCACCCTGTCGGGCGGCGAGCAACAAATGCTGGCCATCGCCCGTGCCTTGGCCCGTCAGGTTAAAATCCTGCTGCTGGATGAACCCTATGAGGGGCTGGCCCCGGTGATTGTTCAGGAGATTGCCAAAACATTGAGTCACATCCGCGAGCAGGGTATCACCACGGTGATTGTGGAGCAAAATGCCGTGGCCGCCTTGAAGCTGGCCGATCGCGCCGTCATTTTGGACACCGGCACAGTTGTCTATGACGGTTCTGCGCAGGCTGTTTTGGACGATGAAAAACTGCGCGCTGAATATTTGGCCATCTAATGGCCCCGGCGGAGGGGTTAACCCCCTTCGCCCCCTTAGACGCTATATTACAGAGAGATTGCACCTATGGCTGATACTATTTACCCTCCCGCAGCTGCATTTGCCGCTTCTGCCCATGCTGACAAAGCCACCTATGAGGCCATGTATGCCGCCTCTATTGCAGATCCAGACGCCTTCTGGGGCGCGCAGGGCAAACGCCTCGATTGGATGACCCGTTACACCAAGGTGAAAAACACCACCTTCGAACATTTGGGCGTCTCGATAAAATGGTATGAAGATGGCGTGCTAAACGTCAGCGCCAATTGCATTGACCGCCACCTCGCCACCCGCGGCACGCAAACCGCCATCATCTGGGAAGGCGACAACCCGGAGGACAGCGCGCATATCACCTATGCGCAGCTGCACACAGAGGTTTGCAAGCTGGCCAATGTCTATAAGTCACTGGGGGTGGGCAAGGGCGACCGCGTTGTACTTTACATGCCCATGATACCAGAGGCCGCCTACGCGATGTTGGCCTGCAATCGCATTGGTGCGGTGCATTCCATCGTCTTTGGCGGCTTCTCCCCGGAAGCCTTGGCGGCCCGTATCTCCGCTTGCGAAGCCAAACTGATCGTCACCGCGGATCAAGCGCCACGCGGAGGCAAGGCCACACCTCTCAAGGCCAATGTCGACAAGGCGTTGGAAATTGCCGGGGATGTGCCAACCTTGGTGGTTGAGCGCACCGGCGCGGATCTCCCAAATAAAGCGGGCCGTGATCACAGTTACTCGGCCGCCATGGCGCAGGCCTCGGCTGACTGTGCGCCCGAGCCGATGAATGCTGAGGACCCGTTGTTTATTCTGTACACCTCCGGCTCAACCGGCGCGCCGAAAGGCGTGGTACATACGACCGGCGGCTATCTCGTTTATGCCTCCATGACCCATCAATACACCTTCGATTACAAAGACGGGGATGTCTTTTGGTGTACGGCGGATGTGGGCTGGGTCACCGGCCACAGCTATATCGTCTATGGTCCCTTGGCCAATGGCGCGACAACTTTGATGTTCGAAGGTGTGCCCACCTATCCGGACGCAGGAAGGTTCTGGGCGGTCTGCGAGAAACACAAGGTCAATCAATTCTACACTGCCCCAACGGCCATTCGTGCGCTGATGGGTCAAGGGGAGGCATTTGTTGAGAAATATGATCTCTCGTCCATTAAAGTGCTCGGCACCGTGGGCGAACCGATCAACCCAGAGGCTTGGAACTGGTACAACGATGTGGTTGGTAAAGGCAAAGCACCAATCGTCGACACATGGTGGCAAACCGAAACCGGCGGGCATTTGATGACCCCGCTGCCCGGCGCCATATCCACCAAGCCCGGCTCTTGCACCCTGCCATTCTTTGGCGTACAGCCCGTCATTTTGGAGCCCACGACCGGCAAGGAACTTCTCGACACTGAAGCCGAGGGCGTTTTATGTATCAAGGACAGCTGGCCCGGCCAAATGCGCACGGTCTGGGGCGATCATGACCGCTTCGTTTCTGCCTATTTCAGCGACTACAAAGGCTACTATTTCACAGGCGACGGATGCCGCCGCGATGCGGATGGATATTACTGGATCACAGGCCGCGTCGATGATGTGATCAACGTCTCGGGTCACAGAATGGGCACCGCGGAAGTGGAAAGCGCCTTGGTTGCGCATCCAAAAGTGGCAGAGGCCGCTGTTGTTGGCTATCCGCATGACATCAAGGGACAAGGCGTTTACTGCTATGTCACCCTGATGAGCGGCCAAGAGCCTTCTGAGGAGCTGCGCCTCGAATTGCGCAATTGGGTGCGCAAGGAAATTGGCCCCATTGCCTCTCCGGATCTGATCCAATGGGCCCCGGGCCTGCCAAAAACGCGGTCTGGCAAGATTATGCGCCGCATTCTGCGCAAAGTGGCCGAGGATGATTTCGGCGCGCTGGGCGATACCTCCACGCTGGCGGATCCCTCGGTCGTTGATGATTTGATCGAAAATCGAATGAATCGCAGCTAAACGGACAGAACTAGTCAAATTATAATAAAATTTTAACTCTTTGGCCGGCCAATATTACAATTGGCTGGCCTTTGACCTTTCGCGAGCGGGTTTTCGCGGGTCTGAGATAAGGATCTTCTTCCACTTTGTCCAAAGTTCCCATATATGAAGAGGATCAGGCGCCCAACCGATGCGAAAAGGGATAAAATGACTACGAAACCAAATGAGAATGATGTTGCATTTATTCAAGCACTGGCAGAATTGCTGTCAGCACAGGATTTGACAGAAATCGAAGTCAATCGCCTTTATGGCGAGGACGACAGCCTGAATGTCCGCATCTCCAAGGCGCAAAACGTCGTGCATATGGCTGCCGCACCCGCAGCTCCCCTTGCCGCAGCCGCGCCTGCTGCCCCTGCGCCCGCACCGGCCAGCGAAAGGCCAGCCGCAATCGAAGATCCCGCCGCCCATCCGGGTGCGGTCACATCGCCCATGGTCGGAACCGTCTATCTTCAGGCCGAGCCAGGCAGCCCACCTTTCATCACCATCGGCGCCAAAGTGTCAGAAGGTGACACAATTTTGATCATCGAAGCGATGAAAACTATGAATCAAATCCCCGCACCTAAGGCCGGAACCGTCACGCGAATTTTGGTCGAAGACAGTGCCGCTGTCGAATTTGGGTCTCCTTTGGTAATTATCGAATAATGTTCAAGAAAATCCTTGTCGCCAATCGGGGCGAAATTGCCCTTCGCGTGATCCGCGCCGCCCGTGAAATGGGAATTGGCAGCGTTGCTGTGCATTCCACTGCCGACAGCGATGCCATGCATGTGCGCATGGCCGATGAATCCGTTTGCATTGGCCCGGCTTCCAGTCTGGAAAGCTATTTAAACATTCCAGCCATCATCGCAGCCGCCGAAATCACCGGTGCAGATGCCATTCACCCGGGCTATGGATTCCTGTCAGAAAACGCGACCTTCGTGCAGGCTCTGCAAGATCACGACATCAATTTTATCGGCCCAACCGCGGAACATATCCGCATAATGGGCGATAAGATTAGCGCAAAAGACACGATGCGCGCCCTAGGCGTGCCCTGCGTGCCCGGCTCTCAGGGCGGGGTTCCAGATTTGGACGCGGCCTTGAAAATTGGTGAAGAGTTTGGCTATCCCGTCATCATTAAAGCCACCGCCGGCGGTGGCGGACGGGGGATGAAAGTGGCCAATTCCGCCGAGGAAATGGCAACGGCCTTTAGTTCCGCCCGCTCTGAGGGCAAGGCGGCCTTTGGCAACGACGAGGTCTATATCGAAAAATACCTCACCACGCCGCGTCACATCGAAATTCAAGTGTTTGGCGATGGCAAGGGCCGCGCTGTGCACTTGGGTGAGCGAGATTGCTCTTTGCAACGTCGCCACCAGAAAGTATTCGAAGAGGCTCCGGGCCCCGCCATCAGCGCAGAAGAGCGCGCTCGCATCGGCGAAGTCTGTGCCAATGCCGTGGCGAAGATCAATTACATTGGCGCCGGCACCATCGAATTTCTCTACGAAAAGGGTGAATTCTATTTCATCGAAATGAATACCCGCCTGCAAGTGGAACATCCGGTCACAGAGGCCATCTTTGGTGTCGATCTGGTGCGCGAACAAATTCGCGTCGCCGAGGGTCATGACCTGTCCTTCACACAAGAGGATCTGACAATCAACGGCCATGCGATTGAAGTGCGGATCAACGCCGAGACTTTTCCAGGTTTCGCCCCGCGCCCGGGTAAAATAAACGCCTATCATGCCCCCGGTGGGCTTGGGGTCCGCATGGATTCCGCCCTCTATGACGGCTATTCGATCCCGCCACATTATGACAGTTTGATCGGCAAATTGATTGTCCACGCCCCCGACCGCAAGGCCGCTCTGGCGCGTTTGGAGCGCGCTTTGGGTGAATTGATCATCGATGGGATTGAAACGACCATTCCGCTGTTTCACGCCCTGCTGCAGGAACCGGAAGTGCATTCAGGCGACTATAATATCCATTGGCTGGAGCATTGGTTGGAGCAAAAGTTCGCCGATAAATGAGCTTCGGGGCTGTGAGTCCGCAGTTAATGCTGCATGCCTATGCCCAGGGAATTTTTCCCATGGCCGAGAATGCCGAGGATCACGAGCTGTTTTGGGTCGATCCCAAGCGGCGCGGGATTCTGCCATTGGACGGTTTCCATATCTCGCGCTCTCTGCGGCGATTTCTGCATGGCCACAATATTACTGCCACGCTGAACCAGGCTTTTGATAGCGTTTTGCACCATTGCGCCGACCGGGAGGAGACTTGGATCAACCCAACCCTCCATGCCAATTACACCGCGCTTCACGAAATGGGCTGCTGTCACAGCCTGGAGGTCTGGGACAATGGGGCATTGCTCGGCGGGGTATTTGGCATTGCAATCGGCGGGGTATTTTGCGGCGAAAGTATGTTTTCACGGCGCACCAATGGCTCCAAAGCGGCCTTGGCTTTTTTAACCACCCATCTGCACAATTGCGGCTTTGCCCTATTTGACACGCAATTTATAACCGATCACCTGCAAACTCTAGGGGCGCTTGAAATCAGCCGGGCCCAGTATCGCAGCCAATTGGCAGAAGCTCTTGCGCTGCCTGCCTCCATCACCGCTCACCCCCTGCCCGATGTTCACAAAGTCTTGCAGCGCTGAACCCAAACATCATAGCGCGGGTGCTCCAAAGCGTTCAGCGCCGGTGACGATGCCACCATCCAGCCTTCGAAGAGCGTCTCATCGCGCGGCCAATCTTTGATGTGCAAAAGCGCAAAGGCGTCTGGGCTCACGTCCCCCTGTGGGGAGCGGCAGCTGCGCAGGCGAATTTCGAGCGGGCCCAGCTTGACGGGGGCCTCCTGCGTCACGACAATATTTTGCAAGGCGCCTGTGGTCCGGTCCAGCCAGCGCAGTTCCGCAGCCCCGCTTTCACGCGCTTGCTGCGCCATGCCCAAAGCTGGCATCAGGCAACACAGAATGGCCGCACAGTAGCGAACCATTACTTATCGCCGCCAGAGGCAAACTTCATCAACAAATTCAGAAGGCTAACTGACCCCTGCGTATCTGTAATCATATCACCAGAGGCGTAGTTAAACGGCGATCCGCCCGGCTGAAGCTCAACAAAATTGCCCCCCAGCAACCCCTCGGACGCTATAATGATGGCTGTGTCATCGGGCAGTTCCACGCCCAAATCCAAAGAAATTTGCATATCCGCACGGAAATTATCCGGGTTGAGCGAGATCGCAGACACTTTGCCCACATTCACACCCGCCAGGCGCACATCCGTGCCGACCGTGACCCCTTCGATGGATCTAAAGCTGGCGTTCAACACATATGATTCGTCGGAGGTTCCAAAGCCGCCGCGGTGGAACCCAACCACGGCAAACCCTATTGCTAAGACCAGGACACAGGTTCCGGTGATAAATTCCGCCCAAGCACCGCGCATCAGATCACTCCGGAACCCATGCCTCGTAGTCAGACGTCAATTGCGGCGTGGCGCCGCGCAAAGAGCCTGCTGGGACATGGGCCATAGCTGTACCCGTGAGGTTGGCTTGATGTGGTTTTTCCCATGTTTTATGGGTCAATGGTCTCTGGGTGGGCGGTTCATCCCAGGTGTGATGCAACCATCCATGCCAATCAGGGCTCACCCGAGAGGCCTCGGCTTCCCCGTTGAAAATCACCCAGCGTTTGGCCCGGTCCTTGGTTTCATAAAAAATGTTGCCCGCATCGTCTTCGCCCACTTTCACGCCGCGGCGCCACGTGAACAGCTGCGTGTTTAACGTTTGCCCGTTCCACCAAGTGGCGGCACGTAATAGGGTTGAGACGATGCCCATAGGAACCTCCAAAACAAATTCGAAATAGCTATGCCCCAGAAGTGGTCGAGGGTCCAGTACTACTGGCCGTGGAAACGAAAACCGGCAGGGTTTTCAACAAAATCCCGCCGGTTTTGCGATTTTCCGCTGGCTCAACCCGCGGTCGCGGGTTCGCGTTTTTTGTCAGCGTGAATCATCAATGGCGCGGCGTCGGATATGACAGCCTCTTCATTCACGACCACTTCCTCAACACTGTCCATCCCCGGCAGGTCAAACATTGTATCGAGGAGAATATCTTCCAAAATCGAGCGCAGCCCCCGCGCCCCGGTTTTGCGAGCAATTGCCCGCTTGGCAATGGCCGCCAGTGCTTCCGGAGTGAAGGTCAAAGTCACGTCTTCCAACTCGAACAGCCGTTGATATTGTTTGATCAAGGCATTCTTCGGTTGTGTCAAAATGATCACCAAAGACTCTTCATCCAGATCAGTCAGCGTCGCGATCACCGGCAAACGGCCCACAAATTCCGGGATCAGACCGAATTTCAGCAGATCCTCCGGCTCCAACTCGCCGAACATTTCACCGAGGCCACGGCTGTCATTCTCTTTCACATCCGCGCCAAAACCAATCGAGGTGCCCTTACCGCGTGCGGCAATAATTTTCTCGAGCCCAGCAAATGCCCCGCCACAGATGAATAGGATATTGGTCGTATCCACTTGCAAAAATTCCTGCTGCGGATGTTTGCGGCCACCCTGCGGCGGTACGCTGGCGACAGTGCCTTCCATGATTTTCAGCAAAGCCTGTTGCACCCCTTCGCCCGAAACATCGCGGGTGATGGAGGGATTGTCGGACTTGCGCGTGATTTTATCGACCTCGTCAATATAGACGATGCCGCGCTGCGCCCGCTCAACATTATATTCACTGGCCTGCAGCAGTTTTAGGATAATGTTTTCAACATCCTCACCCACATATCCAGCCTCGGTCAATGTGGTCGCATCGGCCATAGTGAACGGCACATCCAAGATCCGCGCCAAAGTCTGCGCCAGCAAAGTTTTACCGCAACCGGTCGGCCCAATCAGCATAATATTGGATTTTGCCAGCTCAATGTCGCCAGACTTCTCAGCCACACTCAGGCGTTTATAGTGATTGTGCACCGCAACAGAAAGCACCCGTTTGGCGTGGCTCTGGCCAATGACGTAATCATCCAAGACCTGGCAAATTTCCGAAGGAGTCGGAACACCCTCAGAGGTTTTCAATCCGCTGGCTTTGGTCTCCTCGCGGATGATGTCCATGCACAATTCAACACATTCATCGCAGATAAACACGGTGGGACCCGCAATCAATTTGCGCACCTCATGCTGACTCTTACCGCAAAAACTGCAATATAGGGTATTTTTCCCGTCGCTGCTTGCTTTATCAGCCATGTCTCACCTTCAATATTGTTGGGTTGCCTCTATAGGGAGACAATCCCAATCACAGTGTCTATAAATCACGATAAGCTTAGGGCAGCAAAGATTGAGCCACAACCGCGATTTTGTGGTTATTCTTGCCTATTCGGCCTCTTTTTCACGATTGGTGACGATTTTGTCGATCAAGCCCCAGGCCTGCGCCTCCTCTGGAGACATGAAATTGTCCCGCTCCAAAGCGGCCTCAACCGTATCGTAGTCCTGCCCGGTGTGGGTGACATAAATTTCGTTCAAACGGCGCTTCAGCTTTTGCGTGAATTCCGCATGGATCATGATGTCTGTTGCCTGACCTTGGTAACCACCTGAGGGCTGGTGCACCATGATCGAGGAATTCGGCAGAGAAAACCGCATATCTTTGGCCCCCGCCGTCAACAGCAAAGAGCCCATGGAGGCCGCCTGGCCCACGCAGAGGGTGCTCACCTTTGGTTTGATATATTGCATGGTGTCATAGATCGACAGGCCAGCGGTCACAACGCCGCCGGGGGAGTTGATATACATGCTGATCTCTTTGGTTGGGTTCTCCGCTTCCAGATGCAACAGCTGAGCGATCACCAATGTGCTCATCCCATCGTGCACCGGACCATTCACGAAGATGATCCGTTCTTTCAACAGGCGCGAAAAGATATCATAGGCCCGCTCGCCCCGACTTGTCTGTTCAACGACCATGGGGACGAGGTTCATATAAGTTTCGATTGGATCTTTCATGAGGTGCCCCCGCTAGTGTCTCTTCTGGCATAATGCCGCTTTGCTAATTGAGTCTTAGTATTGCGCCCGGGGTAGAACAAGGGGCGCAGAAATTTATATTCATTTTGAAGCAATTCTTACGTTATTTTTGCCGCCACATCGAACATTCGGGCTGAAAATCCCCATTCGTTGTCATACCACCCAAAAATGCGCAGCAAGTCTTCCCCCATAACCGCGACCTGCGGGGCGGCGATAACCAAACTCTCGCGCCGCGCCCTAAGATCTGACGAGACCAACGGACGGTCGGTCATGCCCAAGATGTCTGGCCGGGCTTGCCTCAAAAGCTCTATCAGCGCCTCGCGCTCAACGGGATGCGCCACTTGGCAGGTGAGATCAACCGCAGAGACGCTGGCGGTCGGCACGCGCACCGCGCAGCCTTTCACACGCCCAGCCAACTCAGGCAGAATTTTATCAATCAACACAGCCGCAGAGGTGCTGGTCGGCACCATGGATAGGGCGGCCGCGCGATTGCGCTCAAGCGCGGGGCCGCGCGGGGCATCGACGGTTGGTTGGCTGCCTGTGTAACAATGGATCGTGGTCATATGGCCGGCCTTCACCTCATAGGCCTCATGCAAAACCCGCAACAAAGGCGCCAGCGCATTTGTGGTGCAAGAGGCGTTTGAGACAATCGGTTGCCCGCGTAACACATGATCATTCGCGCCCAGGACCACAGTCACATCGGCACACTCAGAAGGGCCAGAGATCAAAACACGCTGCGCGCCCGCTCGCAAACCCGCGGTGGCAAATTGCGAGGTCACGGCTTTGCCGGTACACTCAAAGACCACATCCACATCTGACAGGTCCACCGCCGCCAGATCGGAACTCTGGCTAAACCGCACCGCATGGCCGTTGATCGTCAAAGCCTCGGCGCGGGTCTCAACAGTGCCCACCATGGGACCATACACGCTGTCGAATTCCAACAGATAGGCACAGGTCTCCAAGGGGGCGATGTCATTGATCGCCACCAGATCGAAACGGCCATCGGCCTGCCGCTCCACCCATTGCCGCGCCACAGCTCGGCCAATCCGGCCAAATCCATTAATGGCAAAGCGTATTGGACGGCCCATTGTCTTTTCCTTTCCATACATTCGCCTCCATAATCGAAAAAATGGATGCGCTGGCGCCGAAATCATGCCAAATACCACGAAAAGTCCAGCGCCAAATTGCACATCGTGAAAGTCCAGAGGAAGCCAAATGTATCCGCTTGAAGGTTTGAAAGTCGTTGAATTGGCCCGTGTCTTGGCCGGCCCTTGGATTGGGCAAACCCTGGCGGATTTAGGGGCTGAGGTGATCAAAGTGGAAAGCCCGGAGGGCGATGACACGCGCAAATGGGGGCCAAATTATGTCACCAAAGGCACGGACAGCTCCGCGGCCTACTTTCACAGCACCAACCGCGGCAAACAGGGCATCACGGTTGATTTCAATGACCCCGCCCGGCTGGCCTATCTCAAAGAGTTGATTGCCTCAGCCGATGTCTTGATTGAGAATTTCAAAGTCGGCGGGCTGGCGAAATACGGTCTCGACTACGCCGCCATAGCGCCGCAAAATCCTCAGCTGGTGTATTGCTCTGTCACCGGCTTTGGGCAGGATGGCCCAAGGGCCCATAAGGCGGGCTATGACTTTATGATACAAGGCATGACGGGCATCATGTCGATCACCGGCGAGCCCGACGGGATGCCGCAAAAGGCGGGGGTGGCTTTTGCCGATGTCTTCACCGGGCTTTACGGGGTCATCGGCATCCAAGCCGCCCTGGCCCAGCGCGCTCGGACCGGAAAGGGGCAGCACATCGATATGGCGTTGTTTGATTGCATGCTGGCCGCGCAGGCCAATCAAAACCTCAATTACCTCACCACCGGACAAAGCCCGCAGCGGATGGGCAATGCCCATACCAGCATTGTGCCCTATCAAGTGTTTCCTGTGTCTGATGGCCATATCGTCATCGCCTGCGGCAACAATCGACAATTTCACAATCTCGCACGCGCGTTAGAGCGTGAGGATTGGATCACCGACCCAAGATTCGCGGACAATGCCGCGCGGCTGGCCCATCGCGCTCAAGCGGTTGGGCAGATCACTGAAGTTTTGAGAAACTGGCGCAAATTGGACGTCCTGCCCGTGTTGGAACGTGCCGGCGTGCCCTCTGGCCCCATCAACACGATTGCCGAAGCGCTGGAAGATCCCCAGACCCTGCACCGGCAGATGCGCATCACCCCCGAAGGCATCCCCGGAGTGCGCACTCCAATTCAATTTTCAGATGCCCAGCTGCAACTGCTGCGCGCGGCGCCCGGTTTGGGCGAGCATGACGAACCCTAGATCATGGCCTAGCGCAGGCCCTCTGGCGCTAAATCCCCGATTGAGGCTTCTTCGGCCACAGCTGCGCGCGTGCGTTGAGTTTGCGCCGTCGCGGGAAGCGGTGTGTCGAATTGGTAGCTCGGCTCGTGTTTCTGCCGCTCCCAAATCTCCAGCATCTCGCGCCAAGCACCGGTCAAACTCCGTGGCTGAGGCATATCATCTTTGACAGCCTGATGCAGCTGTTTCAGATTATAACAGGGCACGCCCGCATACATATGATGCTCGGTGTGCCAATTCATATGCCAGTACAAAAACTCCAAAGCCGGGTGCAGCCGCATGGAACGCACCGTTTTTCGAAAGTCCGGTACATTTTCCCGCAGGCCGCAATGTTGCGGAAGACCCAGAAAATAGCCCAGCCAATTGCCAACAAAATTGAAGAGGCTCAGAACAATCGGCAAGATCCAAAGACCCGTCACCCAAGCCAGAACGCACAGTCCGCCGTGAAATACCAGCAATAGGCGCGACCATTGAACCGCCTTCCTGTGCTGATCGGGTTGATCTTTGTGGAGGCTCTCGAGCCATTCATTGCTGGCGATTTCGGTGGAACCCACCTGGCCGAACGCATGCAAAATTGTCTCGCGCAGGGTCGAAATGAGCCCGCCCTTGCCAAACGTTCGGCCCGGTTGCGTCAAAAGATTGATGGTGAACAGCTGTAGCAGAAACAGCTTGTCGGTATTGGGATGCAGCGGCAAAAGATTCTCACGATCCCCCTCCGGGTGCAGGGTGAACCTGTGGTGATAGGTATGGCTGGCCGCATAATCAAACGGGTTCCACCAACTCAATAGACTAAAAATATACAAGAAAACCTTATTTAGCGCCTTGGTTCGGAACACCGTGCCATGGCCCAGCTCATGGGGCGCCGTGCCAGAGAAAAAGCTGCCAACAGTGCCATGTAAAAACAATGCGAGGGCAAAAGCCGCCCATTGGCCCTGCGCCCAAAACAGCCATACCAAACTGCCGGTCACCGCAAAGAGCGCCAAATGACCGCCCGCCTGTTTCCATCCCTTGAGATCGCTGCGTTGCGAGAGGGCGCGAAACACCTCCGGCGGCATGGGGGATCGGTACCACTGCACATTCAGACTGTCTCGGGCTTGTGATAAGGGGGGATAGGTCATGTCTGGTCACCGCCGAATAGAAAAGACTACGCATCTGCCCAATGTTCACTAACGAATGCGTGGAAGTCAAATGGCATATGCGCCGCTCTGATTTCACATAACAAATGGCGCAGACCTGCGGCTATGCGCCGATCTACAGTCAGCCCTTCTCAATAAGAGCCGAACTTTCAGTCAATTTTGGGCTTGGATGACTCGCCCGGCTATGCTCCACTGCGCAAGTTAGCGCCATGCGGCAGAGATGAGGCGTCACTGCAATAGGCTGACAAATTTGCTGCATGGGTCAAAAGGCTGGAGAACTGGCCGATGCATAAAGAAAGATAATAGGGAGACAAAAATGAAACTTAAAATGCTGACAGCAACAGCCGCATTCGCACTGTAACTCGGAGCCACATCGGCCTCGGCAAGCTGCGGAAAAGTATCAATCACCGAAATGGACTGGGCCTCATCCGCGGTTGTGACTGCGGTTGCAAATTTCTTGATGACTCAAGGCTATGGCTGCGATGTGCAAGTCGTGCCCTCCTCTACGGTGCCGGCGCTGACCTCTTTGGCCGAAACCGGCGAGCCTGATATTTTGACCGAAGTCTGGGCCAACTCTACCCCAGCTTACGAGGGCCTGCTGGCCGAAGGTAAATTGGTTGAGCTGACCAATGTTCTGTCCGATGGCGGCGTTGAGGCCTGGTGGATTCCAGCCTATCTCGCAGAATCAAATCCAGAGCTGACCACATGGGACGGCATCATGGCCAATCCAGCGGCGGTTGGTGGCAAATTCCATGACTGCCCCGCGGGTTGGGCCTGTGACATCATCAACAACAACAACCTCAAAGCCGCGGGCGCGGAAGCGGGCGGGCTGGAACGTTTTCAACATGGTTCCGGCGAAACGCTGCAAACCTCCATCGCTGCGGCCTATGCAGATAAGGCGCCTTGGTTTGGCTACTACTGGGCGCCAACCGCCGTGCTCGGCAAATACCCAATGGTCCGGGTTGAAGTGCCTGCCTATAACGCGGATGCGCATGCCTGTAATGGCGACGTGGATTGCGCCAACCCTGAATTTTCAGCCTATCCTTCTGCCAAAGTTGTCACAGCGGTCTCCGGCGCCTTTATGGACCGTGAACCAGATGTTGCGGCATTGCTGAAAAATATTGCGTTCACAAACGCACA
>JADHLF010000050.1 GCA_016780825.1 Planktomarina sp.
CTGTCCCAAAACCCTATACGCCAATCCCAATATCCACTCGCAACACTTGGCGTAATATCATTCAGCAGCATACTCGTGCCGTCTTTGTGCTTAAAATACTGCTTAAAATAACGTTCAGCGTATTTGTCGTGCCAATACTTCCTACTCGCTGTCCACGTGCCGTTCTTTACGTTTCGTTCGAACCAATCACGCCAATGCTGTTCAAACGTATGTTCGTCTAAACTGTGCCCCAACTTTGCTGCTTGCTGTAAGCGCAACAACTCGCTTTTCGCATACTCATAAGCATCTTCGTAAATCGTAAGTTTCGTGCTGCGTGTCACGTAGCCTTTGCGTCCACCAATCTTCAAACGCATATACCAATTTGCACGTCTGTGCGTTTTAGCGTTGGGCACAGCCACACTTAGGTTGCGCCTAAACAGTACAAGCGCACCACCGTAGTGTTCCCTTTTGTCCTCATAAAACGCCAACAGCACACTCCAATAGCAACCTAAAGCGCTACAAATATGCTAAAATCGCTAAACCATAACGTCAACACATACTGCGTCTGCTGCAATTCTGCTACGCACAAAAAAAGGGCTGCGAAATACGCAACCCTTTGTTTTATATGGTAAATTCGAATTTTCGAACTTAGCGCTTGGAGAACTGGAAGCTCCGACGGGCTTTGCGCTTACCGAATTTCTTACGTTCCACAACCCGGCTGTCGCGGGTCAGGAAGCCGGCGGCTTTCAGGGCGCCGCGCAGGCTGGGTTCATAGAGTTGTAAGGCTTTGGAGATGCCGTGTTTCACAGCGCCTGCTTGGCCTGTCAAACCGCCGCCTTTGACTGTGGCAACCACGTCAAATTCGCCTTCAACACCGGCCACCTGCATCGGTTGACGCAGGATCAGCTGCAAAACAGGGCGTGCAAAATAGGCGTCTTGGTCTTTGCCATTCACAGTCACCTTGCCGGAACCTGGTTTGATCCAGACACGGGCAACCGCGTCTTTACGTTTGCCAGTGGCGTAGCTGCGGCCCAAGTCATCGCGAACAGGTTCCCGAGGCGCTGCGATTTCAACCACAGCAGAGGTGCCTTCGGCGACCGCTGCCAGGTCTTCGAGAGATGTAATTTGATCTGACATCGCTTATACCCGTGTGTTTTTCTTGTTCATGACTTTTACATCCAATACGGTTGGCGCTTGCGCCTCATGTGGATGCTCGGCGCCTGCATAGACACGCAGATTGGTCATAATCTGACGCGACAGACGGTTGCCTGGCAACATGCGCTTCACAGCCTGTGTCAAGACGCGCTCAGGATATTTGCCCTCCAGGATCGTGCCCGTGGTGCGGGATTTGATCCCACCTGGGTATCCGGTGTGCCAATAGTTTTCTTTGTTGCGCTTGTTACCGGTCAGCTGAACTTTTTCAGCATTAATTACAATCACATTGTCGCCCATATCCATGTGCGGTGTGAAGGTGGCTTTGTGTTTGCCACGCAGGCGCATTGCAATAATCGAAGCCAAACGGCCCAATACAACGCCTTCGGCGTCGATCAGAATCCATTTTTTGTCGATATCTGCAGGTGTTGCAGAGAAGGTTTTCATTTTTTATACCCATCGAGGTTGGTGATGGGCGGGTTATAGAGATTGGCACGGCACAGTCAACACAGAAACACCTTATTAAATTATTTAAAATCAGGTAATTAAAAATAAGGTATCATTTTACCCCATACCAACACCTCTCCCCTCCTCACTCATCGCGCGGAATGGCATAGGTGAGATTGGCACGGGCCACCGGCTGGGTTTGGTCCGCGGAATAGATCATGCTCTGACATACAGCCAAGGACCGGCCAAGTTTGATCACCTCATTTTTGCACAGTAAATCCGCGCCCGCGCTGGGTTTGCGCATGAAATCAATCCCGCAATTTGTGGTCACAGCCAAGGCTTTGGGGCCGATCAGCGCGAGAATATGCAAATAGGCCGCCACATCCGCCAAGGCAAACATAGACGGCCCCGAGACCGTGCCACCGGGACGCAGATGCTTTTCCTGCACATGAAGCGCCACTTCCAGCTGCGCGGCGCTCAGGTCGGTGATTTCGAATTCATCCGCCACCTGCGGGAATTCGAGCCCCAAAAAAGCCTTCAGTTCCGCAGCGTTCATTTTAAGTGCCATTGTCCCGCTCCCTCGCTTTTGGTTATGGTGCCGAGGAAGTTCATGGAGAGCAAGATGGCAATTTTGACACGCCGCGACGAAAACGCCGTCGCCTACCTTACAATGAATGCGCCCGAGCGGCTCAATGCGCTCTCGGATGAAATGCTGGCCGCGCTGCAAGACACTTTGACGGCGTTGAGGTCAGACACAAGCATCCGGGCGGTTGTGCTTGCCGGAACCGGTAAAGCCTTCTGCGCCGGCCATGACCTCAAGCAAATGACCGCGGCGCGGCAAAATGCCGATGGCGGCGCGGCCGCCTTTAAAGATCTTTTTGACCGCTGTGCCACCTTCATGCAAACGGTGCAGGAAATCCCACAGCCCGTGATTGCCCAAGTGCACGGGATCGCGACCGCCGCAGGGTGTCAGCTGGTGGCAAGCTGTGATCTGGCGCTCGCGGCCGAGGGCACGCGATTTGGCGTGAATGGCGTCAACATCGGCCTGTTTTGCTCAACGCCCATGGTGGCGCTCTCGCGCAACATCGCCCGAAAGCGCGCATTTGAAATGCTGGTCACGGGCGCGTTTATGACAGCCGATGAGGCCAAACAGGCCGGGCTTATCAACCGCGTGGTGCCGGAAACAGAGCTTGCCGAGAGCACCCGCGCCTTGGCAGAGCTCATCGCCTCCAAACTTGGCTCTGCGGTTAAAACCGGCAAGACCGCCTTTTATCAGCAAATTCAGATGCCATTGGATCAAGCCTATGCCTACACGGGCCAAGTCATGGTGGAGAATATGCTGAACCGGGACACAGAGGAAGGGATCGCTGCCTTTATTGAGAAACGCGATCCTAATTGGTCGCAAGACTGAGCCCTTTCCTTCTGCCGCACATGCCATTACATCGCCTGCCATGACACAAAGATTGAACATCATAGGCGGCGGCATGGCCGGTTGCGAAGCGGCGTGGCAGGCAGCACAGCTTGGTGTGCCGGTGACGATTCATGAAATGCGCCCCAAGGTGGAGACCTTTGCCCATCAAACCGGCGATTTAGGCGAGATGGTGTGTTCCAACTCCTTCCGCTCCGATGATGACGAGCAAAACGCTGTGGGTTTGGTCCATTGGGAGATGCGGGCCGCGGGCAGCCTTATCATGGCCACAGCCGACAAACATCGCATACCCGCCGGCGGTGCTTTGGCGGTGGACCGCGAACCCTATGCCAAAAGCATCACTGCGGCGATCCATGCGCATCCCTTAATCGATGTCACCCATGAGGAAATCACCCATCTGCCCGATGAGGGCCTGTGGATTGTCGCCACGGGGCCATTAACCTCTGGCGCCTTGGCCGAAGCGATACAGGCGGAGACCGGTGCAGAAGCCCTGGCCTTTTTCGATGCAATTGCGCCGATCATCTATGCCGACAGCATCGACATGAGCCGGGCTTGGATGCAGTCGCGCTATGACAAGGGCGAGACTGAAGAAGAGCGGACGGCCTATCTCAACTGCCCGATGAACAAAGAGCAGTATGAGGCCTTTATAGATGCGCTGCTCGGGGCTGAAAAAACTGAGTTCAAACCGGGAGAGACAGCCGGCTATTTTGACGGCTGCCTTCCGATTGAGGTCATGGCCGAACGTGGCCGTGAAACCCTACGTTTTGGCCCGATGAAACCGGTTGGGCTGTGCAATGCACATGATCCAGAGAATAAACCCTATGCGGTGGTGCAACTGCGCCGGGACAATGCATTGGGCACGCTGTTTAATATTGTCGGGTTTCAAACCAAGATGAAATATGGTGCGCAAACCCGCGTATTGCGCATGATCCCAGGCCTGGAGCAGGCTGAATTCGCGCGATTGGGCGGGATTCACCGCAATTCTTTCATCAACTCCCCCACCCTGCTGACGCCGCAAATGCAGCTCAAAAGCAAGCCGAATATCCGGTTTGCAGGTCAAATCACTGGCGTTGAAGGCTATGTCGAAAGCGCGGCCATGGGCATGGTTGCGGGCCGAATGGCGGCCGCGGAACTCTCAGGGCGCAGTTTGCCACCGCCGGGGCCAGAGACCGGTTGTGGCGCTTTGATCACCCATATTACCGGCGGCGCTGTGGCCAAGACCTTTCAACCGATGAATGTAAATTTCGGGCTGTTTCCACCGATTGACACGGTGAAGGGGGGGCGCAAAAGGCGCAAGGAGCGTTACAAAGCCTATACAGACCGTGCCAAAGAGGCGTTTTCAGCCTGGCTGGCGCGATAATCTCTTGCCAAAACAGCGCCAAGCTCTAGGCTGTCGCCATGACGCAGGACCGCAATTTACCCACTAAATTCCCGCTCTGGGTGCCGCGCCCGGTGGAAGAAACTTTGGAAATCTACGCCGATTGGGCCTCTCATTACGATGCGGATTTGGCCGAAGCCGGGTATGACACCCCGCGCCGCATTGCCGCCGCTTTAAAACCCTATGCCCAGCCGAACGACCGCATTTTAGATTTTGGCTGCGGCACAGGCCTGTCTGGCCTCGCGCTGCAAAATGCCGGATTTATAAATATCGATGGCTTGGACATCTCTGCACCCATGCTGGAAAAGGCCAAGGCGCGGAGGCTATACACCCATCTTTGGCAAGGTCGCCCGGGTGAGATCACCGGTGTGACCGCTGGACAATATTCCGTGATCGTCGCTGCCGGTGTGGTTTCGCTCGGCGCGGCGCCACCTGAAACTTTGAGCCTGATCCTTGATCACCTCACCCCCGGCGGGGTCATCGGCTTGTCCTTTAACGATCCCACAGTGGCCCATGGCAGCTATGATGCTGTTTTAAATGACGAGATTGGCCAAGGGCGGCTCGAGGTTTTGTTTCGTGAAAATGGCTTGCACCTGCGCGAGCCTCCAATGGGCTCGGATGTTTTGATCTTGAGGCGCCTGTGATCCGCACCCGCTTTGCCCCCTCTCCGACGGGCCCGTTGCACCTTGGACATGCCTATTCAGCCATAACCGCTCATGATTTTGCGCGGCGGCAGAGCGGCGCGTTTGTGCTGCGGATCGAAGATCTCGATCAAAGCCGTGCGCGGCCCGACTGGGAGGCACAGATTTTTGATGATTTGGCCTGGCTCGGCCTGACCTGGGATGGACCTGTGTGGCGCCAAGCAACGCGCAGTCAGGCCTATGAGGCGGCGCTCACCTCGCTGACCAAGCGCGGGCTCCTCTACGGCTGTATATGCAGCCGCCGCGATATTGCCGAGGCCGCCTCAGCCCCCCAAGAAGGCGCGTCACCGGTTTGGGGACCCGATGGGTTGGTCTATCCCGGCAGCTGTCGCCCGGCGGACGGCGGCGCGCCTCTGACCGGGCCAGCGCGGCGGCTGAATATGGCAGCTGCGCTCACGGGCTGCTCTGAGATTGCCTTTCAAGAGCTTGCCGATGACCTCAAAACACCGATAAATCACATTCAAAAGGCTGCGCAATTCATTGATAAAATGGGAGACGTCGTCTTGGCGCGCAGGGACGGCGCCGCGGCTTATCATCTCGCTGTTGTGGTGGATGATGCGGCGCAGGATATCACCCATGTGGTGCGCGGCGCGGATCTTCTGAGCGCCACCCCCATCCATGCCTTGCTGCAACATCTGCTAGGTTACCCAAAGCCCTTCTACCATCACCACCGCCTCATTCGCGATTCACATGGTAAACGTCTCGCCAAACGCGATGATGCCAAGGCCATTGCAAAATTCCGGAGCGAAGGCGCGGGTCCTGACGATATCCGCGCGATGGTCGGCCTGCCCCCACGCTCCGGTTGAACGCATCATTACTTCGATATTTCAGATGATTGGCTGACTTATCTCATGCGGCTCTCCTGAGATCACCGAGGTGTAAAAGCAGCTGCGGCGATTGGTGTGGCAGGCCGGCCCCTCCTGCATCACGATCACCAAAAGGCAATCTTGATCGCAATCGTACCGCAGATCGACCAATGTCTGCCGATGACCACTGGTCTCCCCTTTTACCCAAAACTTCTGTCGTGACCGAGACCAATAGGTCACGCTGCGGCTGGTCAGGGTTTCAGCCACCGCTTCAGCATTCATCCAAGCCAGCATTAATACCTCACGCGTCTCCGCACATTGTGCAATCACCGGCAGTAATCCGTTGGCATCATATTTGAGCGTTTGCGGGTCGAACATTTCAGCCCTCCTCTTGCATTTCACGATTGAGGCTTATCTATTGGGTGCAACGGGGAATGTCCAAACAATGACTGAACAAATTGACTTGATCAAACTTTATTCCACAAAAATTCTCGCCCTCGCAGCGCAGATGCCGCATGTGGGTCATCTGGACAATCCAGGCGCCAGCGCCACGAAACGCTCACCGCTGTGTGGATCGAAGGTGACCGTTGATGTGACGATGCGTGATGGCAAAATCACTGAATTTGCACAAAATGTAAAAGCCTGCGCCCTTGGTCAAGCGGCCGCAAGTATTGCGGGTCAAAACATCATTGGCCGCACCGCTGAAGAGGTGGCGCGCGCGCGCGATGAGCTGGCTGCAATGCTGAAATCCGGAGGGCCACCGCCTGGCCCGCCATTTGACGGCTTTGAAGTGCTGGCGCCGGCAGTTGATTACAAAAACCGCCACGCGAGCATTCTGTTGTCGCTCGAAGCCACGGCGGAGGCTTGTGCCAGTATCGCGTCTAAAAAAATGCCGTGAGACCCTATGGGGTTTACTCAAAATTAACAGTTTCTGGAAAGATTGACTGCAATTTTAATCAAAATTTTGATTAATTGTTTTTCACATTTTGAAGCGCAGTCTCAATGCCCGATTACACGCTACACGCAATCAATGGCACCGCATCCAATGTTTTGGGGAGTGGATTCACCTGGAATAAGTCCGGATCCTTTACCTACGACGAAGCAAACACGCCAATCGAGACCCTGGTCTTCACCGATAATGATACAGAGCTGACAATTACCGACACCAGCTTAGAATTGGTAAAATCGATAAATGGCATCATTCAAAACAGCAATGCGCGTGTCGGTGGCTCTTGGACGGTGACTGGCTCGGACGGATCTAGCTTCAAGGTTTGGCGCATGTTGGCGCCAACCCAAGTGGAAGGTTATTTGCTTTTCACGCAGGATCTCACCCATGGGGTGACCTATGAGCTTTCAAACTTCGTCGGCCAGGATCCCATGCCCTATGCGCAGATCGCGCCGCAAAATACACCATGCTTTACTGCGGGCACCTGGATTGACACCCCATCCGGCGAAAGGCGCGTGGAAACGCTCCATGTTGGCGATCTGGTCACGACCCGGCACCACGGTCCACAAACCATCCGTTGGATTGGCAAACGATCAATCAAACTCGCGCCCTATTTCCCCGAAGACAAATTTCGACCCATCCAAATTTCCATCGGCGCCTTAGGACAGGGCCTGCCCCGCAAGCCCCTGGGCCTATCCCGCCAACATCGGGTCTTGGTGTCATCGCCTATAAATCAACGCATGTTTGGAACGCAGGACAGCTTGATTGCCGCGATCAGGCTCACAGACTTGCCAGGAATTGCCATCGACACACGCTGCACGGAAGTGACATATATCCATCTGTTATTTGATCAACATGAGGTGATATTTGCCAATGGCGCCCCCTGCGAGAGCCTGCACACCGGTCCAGAGGCCATAAAATCCATCTTCCCAGCCGCCCGCGCGGAGCTCTTTGCCATATTCCCAGAGCTGATGACTAACGCGAACCCGCGCCGCCTGGCCGCTCTTTGCCCTGAAAACCGCCAGCCGCGACAGCTGATCGCCCGCCACAAGAAGAACAACAAACCTCTCCTTTGCCCCTAAAAACCTCAGGCCTGCACCGGCACAACGGGGGGAAAATATCTCCGCCTGTCTCTAGAGGCTGGGAATAAACAGACCGATGTAGAGCATCGCAATGATTGCAAATGCACCGATGGCATCTTTGATTGCTTCTTTTGTTTCCAAGCGGCGCGAGGCATCGCTCTGCGATTTACGGGCGTTTGAGAAAAAAATATCCATGATCTGCTCCCATGCTTTAGTGTTGCTGATTTGTACTCACAAACAGGCAGCCATGTAAAGAACTTTTACAGAACATTAGTGAACAAAATTTTTAACCCACTGATATTAAATTGACCGCCTGATCCTGTTCCATCAGCCAAAGCAGGAGTCGCGCCGCCTTGCCCCGGGTGCTCGTGAGGGCGGGATCACTATGTAACAGCATACGCGCATCTTGATGCGCTGTGGCCATCAAAGCGCTCTGGTGTTCCAAATCGGCGACCTTGAACCGAGGCAGGCCCGATTGTGCCGTGCCAATCACATCTCCGGCCCCGCGCATCTTCAGATCCTCCTCAGCGATGAGAAACCCATCTTCCGTATCGCGCATAATAGCCAGCCGCCGCTCGGCAGATTTGCTCAATGGAGCTTGATACATCAACAAGCAGGTCGAGGCGGCATCTCCGCGCCCCACGCGTCCGCGCAATTGATGGAGCTGGGCCAGGCCAAAATTTTCCGCACGTTCGATCACCATGATCGTCGCATTCGGCACATCAACCCCCACCTCAATCACTGTGGTGGCGACCAAAACCTGTGTCTTGCCCAACACGAACGCCGCCATCGCTGCATCCTTCTCAGCGGGCGCCAATTGCCCGTGGACCAAGCCGACCCTATCATCACCAAGGGCCGCGCGCAGAATTTTGAACCGCTCTTCGGCCGCGGTTAAATCCATGGTCTCGCTCTCTTCGACCAATGGGCAAACCCAATAGGCTTGGCGGCCCGAAGCAATGGCGGCTTTCAATTTCGAAATCACATCCGCCAAACGCGCCAGCGGGACCGCGGCAGTGGTGATCGGTTTGCGCCCTGGTGGCTTTTCATAGAGCGTGGAGACATCCATATCGCCATATTGCGCGAGCTCCAAAGACCGCGGGATTGGCGTGGCACTCATCACCAGAACATCCACTTTAGTCCCCTTTGCACCCAGGGCCAGGCGCTGCCGCACGCCAAACCGGTGCTGCTCATCAATGATCGACAGACGAAGATCTTTGAAGGTCACCTGCTCTTGAAACACCGCATGGGTGCCCACAAGGATATCAATCGCGCCATTGGCCAAATCCTCCAACTTTTGACGGCGCGCCCCGCTTTTGTCCCGCCCTGTGAGCATATCGACCCGCACCCCGGCGCGATCGGCCAAGGGGCGCAGCCCCTCCAAGTGCTGACGCGCCAAGATCTCTGTCGGCACCATTAAAACGCCCTGCCCACCGCTTTCCACCGCCTGCAACAAGGCCATAAAGCCGACCAATGTTTTCCCCGCCCCGACGTCTCCTTGGAGCAGCCGGTTCATGCGTCGGGGGCTGGCCATATCCGCCCCAATCTCGGCAATGGCCTGGCGCTGCGCGCCCGTGGGCGCATAGGGCAGTTGCTCCAAAACTTTGCGTTGCAACTGGCCGGTCCCGGCGGTGATCCGTCCGGTCTTAACCCGCGCTTGCGCCCGCGCAATCGCCTTGGTCAGCTGGTGGGCCAGAAACTCGTCATAGGCCAAGCGCTCCCACCCCGGGCTATGGGCGGCCACATCATCTGCGCTTTTGGGGCTGTGAGCTTGGTGGACAGCGGTGGCAAAATCTGGCCAGCCCTTGTCGCGCAGGACAGAGGGCTCGATCCATTCGGGCATTTCTGGCAGCTTGCCTATGGCGGCGCGCACAGCCTTGGCCATGAGCTTTCCCGAAACCCCGGCGGTGAGCGGGTAGACGGGTTCAAATTGGGGCAGCTCCTCCTGTTCCTCCGGCTTCAGAATATACTCGGGATGCACCATTTGCGCGCGGTGGTCGAAGACCTCGAGCTTGCCAGAAATCAATCGCTCCTCACCCATCGGCAAGATACGCTCAAGATAATCCCCGCGCGAATGAAAAAAGATCAGCTCAATGGTGGTTTGCGCGTCTTCCACGATGATCCGATAGGGTTTGCCGCGGCCCCGGGCCGGATTATGTTTGACCACGCGCACGCGCACACTGAGGGTTTGCGGTGCCGGCAATCCTTGCACGCTGTGCACGACCCGGCGATCGACCACCGAATACGGCAGGGTAAAAATCAAATCGCGCGGCTTGGTGATTTTCAATCCAGCAAAGGCTTTGGCGCTTTTCTCGCCCACACCAGCCAATGTGCTGAGCTCCGCAAAAAGCGGGAAAAGACTTTCGGGGCGCGTACTCATAGCCCGTCAATCAATGCGATCCAGCCCTCTTCATCAAGGGTCTCAATTCCCAGTTCCGCCGCCTTTTTCGCCTTTGATCCCGCGCCATCACCGGCCACAAGAATATCTGTCTTGGCACTGACCGACCCAGAGACTTTCGCACCCAGCGTCTCTGCCCGGGCCTTTGCCTCTGCCCTTGTCATCTGGGTGAGCGTGCCGGTAAACACAACGGTCTTGCCTGCCACGGGGCTGCTTGCGCTGTCAATCTGCGGCGCAGGAATGACCTGCAATTGCGCAAGCAAGAGCTGCAAAGCAGCGAAGCGCTCAGGATCTTGAAAGGGGTCTACCACCGATTGGGCCATAACCGCGCCCACCCCATCAATATCAACCAAGGCCGCGGCCGCCGCGCTGCCCGGCACGGCGGTGCGAATCGCTTCACAGAAGGCCTCCCAGGTGACGAAGCGATTGGCCAAGAGCTTGGCCGCGCCTTCACCCACATGCCGGATCCCAAGGGCGAAAATCAAACGGTGAAGCTCAATGCGGCGCTTGGCGTCGATGCCATCAAACAGTTTTTGCGCAGATCTCTCGCCCCAACCGTCGAGCTTACTCACCTGCTGCAATTGTCCGGGACCAAAACGCGCCTTGAGGGTAAAAATATCCACCGGTGTCCGAATCCAGCCCCGATGGTAAAATTGCTCAATCTGTTTGGCGCCAAGACCTTCGATATCAAAAGCCTGTCGCGAGACGAAATGCTTCAACGATTCAATGGCCAAATCCGCCAAAGGTTCGGCACCAGAGTAGCGCCAGACCGCATCGCCCGGCGCGCGCTGGCCCTCAATGCCCTCTTGTTTAAGCTTTTCTGCGAAATCAAATGGCTGGCTATCGGCGGGTCGGCGCGACAGATCCACATCAGCGATTTTCGGAATAACATCACCAGCACGGTAAATCTGCACCCAATCGCCCACGCGAATATCCTTGCCGCCACGGATGCTTTGGCCTTTGCTGTCGCGTCCGGCGATATAATCTTCATTGTGCAATGTGGCATTGGAGACCACCACACCGCCAATCGTCACCGGATTGAGACGCGCCACCGGGCTTAACGCACCTGTGCGCCCAACTTGAATGTCGATGCCCAGCAATTCCGTCCAAGCCAATTCCGCAGGAAACTTATGGGCAATGGCCCAGCGGGGGGTGGTGGCCCGAAACCCAAGACGCGCTTGCAGCGCAAGATCATCCACCTTGTAGACCATGCCGTCGATATCATAGCCCAAATCAGAGCGGGCCAATTCAACGGCGCGGTAATGGGTGAGCAACTCTTGTGACGTCTCACATGTTTTGAACAGAGGGTTGGTGGAAAACCCCAA
Source organism: Planktomarina sp. (assembly GCA_016780825.1). Classification (GTDB taxonomy): domain Bacteria; phylum Pseudomonadota; class Alphaproteobacteria; order Rhodobacterales; family Rhodobacteraceae; genus Planktomarina. The sequence continues at coordinate 11,641 of JADHLF010000050.1, forward strand.
AGATTGTAGGCGCGCCACAGCCTCTGACTGGCTCTGTGCTAAGGGCTCGGATAGATCGCCCCAAGCATAAGCGAAAAATAACAACGGCCGCGCCTTGGTGATCTGAGCGTCCAATTGGCGCAAAGATCCGGCCGCAGCGTTGCGCGGGTTTGAGAAAGGTTTCTGCCCGGCCTGCTCTTGTGCGGCGTTGAGAGCGGCAAAATCCGCATGGGTCATATAGACTTCGCCGCGCACTTCAAGAACATCCGGCGCGCCACTCAATGTTTTGGGAATATCGGCGATGGTGAGGGCATTGGCCGTCACATCTTCCCCGGTTTCGCCATCTCCGCGCGTCACCGCATGCACAATTCGCCCCTCCTCATAGCGCAGCGCCAAAGAAAGGCCGTCAATTTTCGGCTCGGCCGTCATGCGCATATGGGACTGGGGGGGGAGATTTAAAAATTTTTTAAGCCGGGCGGTGAAATCCTCCACCTCTTCAGCCTCGAAGGCATTGGACAGAGATAGCATCGGTTGGCGATGCCGAATTTTGCCAAATCCCTCCTTCGGTTTTGCTCCGACTTGATCGCTCGGGCTATCGGGTCGCTTTAGATGCGGAAAGTGGTGTTCAATCTGCGCATTGCGCAGCTTGAGCCGATCGTAGGTGGCGTCATCGATCGACGGGCTGTCGTCGTGATGATACGCGCGATTGGCCTGCGCCAAAGCCAATGCCACGCGCTGCAATTCACGGGCTGCTTGGTCTTCCGTCATGTCTGATACTGGTGGATCTTGCGCCATTCCGCCCCCCGGATTCTTCGTGATAAACTACGGATTGGATCCGATCCCGTCCAGAGGCCTTATGCTATGATTTATGACCGCTCTCGCGACAAGACATCACGGTTAAATCTGTCGTGGAACCGACATCTGGCATGCATCCCTGCCTCTGTCTCGCCATTTTGGGCACCATCGACAGCTCTTGGTGCCGCGCATGGGGCCCGGAACCCCGAGACGCGCGGGACATAATACCTCCTAGGCCGAAATCGCCATATCTTGCTCTGTATCGTCCGGCTTGGGGTCACGCAGCACATATCCGCGCCCCCAAACAGTTTCGATGTGATTTTCACTGCCGGTGGCTTCGCTTAATTTCTTTCCTAATTTACAGATAAATACATCAATGATTTTCAGCTCTGGTTCATCCATGCCGCCGTAGAGATGATTGTATAAAACTTAAAATCAATTAATTAAAAATAATTGTGTGCAATTTGTGTGCAATTAAACTAAAACGATCCCTGCCGCCGGAGCCATTAAAACAAAACCTTAGAGAATTTCGCGGGGTGTTTTTTATGTGAAAATGTCGATGGGGACGCTGTGGGTTTCCCGCCCTGCATCGTGCGATTGAATATCAAAGCTGGTAATCAAGGACGCATTTGGTGCCTTCATCCGGCATTGCCCGTCTTCGCTAACCAACCCAACCCCTCGCGAGTCCCGTTCCGCGGGACATATTCGCAGCCAACCCAACCGGAATAGCCGATCTGGTCGATGTATTTGAATATCTCGGCATGGTGCTGTCAGACGAATGAGAACTCGCATCAGATTGCAGGCGCAGCCTGAACCTATGCGCTCAATAGTTGGCGCCACTCAGCAAGAGCAGCGGTTCGATTGAGCTTGAAATTGTCTCGTGAGTAGAAGTGGCGTTCCTG
>JADHLF010000051.1 GCA_016780825.1 Planktomarina sp.
GTGGCTGATGTAGACCCACAAATCAAGTATCAAATAATGGAATTCTACGCGGTTCTACGCCACTTTGTCTCGCTGAGCGTCTCGCTGAGAATTGCTCATCGCTTGCAATATTTGGCTATGTATTTGATATTGTGGTGCCCCCACACGGACTCGAACCGCGGACCTACTGATTACAAATCAGTTGCTCTACCAGCTGAGCTATAGGGGCACTGAGCGTCGATTTAGGACAAAAAAACTACCGATGCAAGCCCTACCTGTGCGCTTTTGCCAAAAGAAATATCGCACCCAGCGAAAGTGTGATTATGAGCAATGCGGCGGGAGTGGAGCCGTGGAAATTCTCTAGGCTGGCTTGTCCGTAAACATGGGTGGACAGCGTGTCGAAATTGAAGGGGCGCAGAAGAAGGGTGGCGGGCAATTCTTTGACCGTATCCACAAAAACAAGCACCATAGCAGAGGCGAGGCTTCCCCGCATAAGTGGTTGATATATATTGAGCATCACATCTTTTGGCCCGCGCCCCAATGTGCTTGCGGCCAGTGGGATATTGGTTGAGATCGCGGCCAAACCTGCCTCTGCCGCCCCGACACCAATCGCAAAAAAACGTACACAATAGGCGACGATCAATGCGCCCGCGCTCCCGGTCAGGAGGAGGCCGGGATCGCGGCGCAAACTCGCCAAAACCAAGTCTGCCAGCCAATTGTCAAACGCGGCCAAGGGAATCAATATCCCCAACCCCAAGACGGCACCCGGAAAGGCATAGCCAAGCGTCGTCAGGGTCAGCAGAGATTTTTTCCATGCCCCGGGGGTTATCTGCACGCCCAACACCATGACAGTGGCGAGCATGACGACCAGGCCGGCGCTGACGCCACCCAAAGCCAGGCTGTGCCCCGCAGCGCGCCAGAGATCCGGGTCGTTCCAAAGGTTAAGATCCGACAGGACCGGCGCCACCAGAACAATCAGCGGAATCAAAAATCCCAGCCCGATCGGCACCAAGCAATAGAGCAGCACAGCAGCCCCCTCCCGCGCCGATAAGGGCTGCGGCTGGATCGGCGCCATTTGGCGACCAGATTTGTTAAAGCGCGCGCGGCGGCGGCCAATTTTCTCCACCCCCAACAAGCCCGCCACAATCAAAGCGGCCAGCAAGGCCAATTGCGCTGCACCGCCCGGGTCATAGCTTTCCAGCCAAATCGAAAAAATGCCGGTGGTGAGTGTCTGAACGGCAAAATAATCTACGGTTCCAAAGTCATTTAGGGTTTCCATCATGACGATGGCTGTGCCGGCGGCAATGGCAGGGCGCGCTTGTGGTAAGCTCACCCGCAAAAACTGCCGCATATGCCCCAGACCAAGGGAACGGGCCACATCCTGACCACTCGCAGGCAACTCGCGGAATGCCGCGCGGGCCAGAAGATAAACATAAGGGTAGAGTGTCAAAGACAGCACGAATATGGCGCCGGGCCGCGAGCGAATATTGGGAAACCAATACTCGCGCACCGAAGACCATCCTGTCCAATCGCGCAGAGTTGTTTGCAGAGGGCCGGCATATTCCAGCACATCTACCCAAGCGTAGGCCGCCACGAAAGAGGGCATCGCCAGCGGAAGAAACAACCCGTATTGCACCCATTTGCGCCCCGGAAACGCGAGATGGGTGACCAAGTAAGCCAAAGATGTGCCCAGAAGGAGGCTCAGAACGCCAACACCCAACATGAGCGACAGGCTATTGCCCAGGTAGCGCGGCAACACAGTCGCGAAAAGATGCGCCCAGCGCGCGCCATCGCCGCCCAACCCCATCCAGGCAATCGAAACAATTGGCAAGAGCACACAGCCAGCAATGGCCAGCGCCAGCCATCTGCCCAATCCCGCGGGTTTCATTATTTTTTCAGCCACGAAGCCCTCATTCTTGATTTCGGCGGTTTTAATTTATAAACGGTTGCCTATACTCTGGCCGCTAAGACTTATTTCCAAGGCAGCATATTTCGATGCAAATTGTTTACCACATTGGCGCCCATTGCACAGACCAAGATGCCCTGCACGCTTCGCTTGTGAAGAACAAAGCCGCGCTTGTCCAGAAACAGGTCGCCCTGCCCCATCCGGGCAAATACCGAAACGTCATTCGAGAAAACCTGCAAGCCATGGCCAGAGGCGCGCGTCCAGATATGTCTGGAGACGAGCTATTGGCCGATATTATTGGCGATAAAGATGCCAAGCGGGTGATTTTGACCAATGCCAATTTCATCTGCGTGCCGAACCGAATTTTCGAGGGCGGAGATTTCTATGCTTTGGTGGTGGAAAAACTCCAGGCCTTTGGCACATTGTTCCAAGGCCATGACATTGAACTGTCACTGTGCATGCGTGACCCCGGCACCTTTATTCCTGCGGCTTATGGCAAATCTCATGGTCGGTCGTTTCAGCGTTTTATGGCCGGAGCCGCCCCGACTGTGGTTCAATGGTCCGGGCTAGTCCATCGCATACGCACTGTCTTACCGAGAGCGAAGGTCACCGTTTGGTGCAACGAGGATACACCCTTCGTTTGGCCAAAAATTTTGCTTCACCTCATCGGGCTAGAGGAAGAAGATCCAATAAACGCCGGCTATGATCTGATTGGGTCCTTGTTGACTGAAATAGGCTCTCAAAAAATGCAAAACTATTTCAAGGCCAATCCGCCCAACTCAGAAAAAGAACGCCAACGAGTCTTAGCGGCTTTTTTGGAGCATTATGCCAACCCAGAGGCGGTGGAGGAGGAGATCACCCTGCCCGGCTGGACGGATGATCTGCTGAACCGCCTGTCAGACTTATATGATGAAGATGTCAATGCCATCATCTCACGCGGGGATGTTAAGGTCATTGAGCCGGCCCTGTGAAGGCCGGCCGCACAGTCACATACCCAAGGCTTCTTTATACATTTCCAAAATAGCTTCTTCTTCTGCAATATCATTTTGGTCCCGCTTGCGCAGGGTGATGAGTTTGCGCATGACTTTCGTGTCATACCCACGGCCTTTGGCCTCTGCCATGACTTCTTTTTGTTGTTCGGCCAGATCCTTTTTCTCGGCATCCAAACGCTCAATACGTTCTATGAACTGCCGCAATTCATCGGCGGTGACGCGATAGCTGCTGTCGATTTCTGACATGGGGAACTCCGTTGCAAAAAGTGATGGGGCAGCGATACCCTTCGTTTTCGACTTGCACAAGCCGCCTTCCTTCGCGACTGTAGCGCAAAGTTAAAGTTTTCGGAGTAGACTATGGATTGGCTCATTATCCCAGGGATCGTCGTGACTTTGATCGGACTGGGCCTGCTATTTTACACCATCGCACGGATTATGCGGGCGAAGAAACAAGGCCTCAACGACGATGACATGAAGGTGCAGCTTCAATCAGCCATCGCTTGGAACCTGGGCGCGATGGGGTGCTCTGCAATTGGGCTGATGATGGTGGTAATTGGCATAATGCTGTGATCCGCTGAGCCACTTAAGACGAACAAAAACGAGGACTCCCCATGCAGATGAACACTCTTTCCGACGATTATATCGTATCGCCACAGATCGACGTCTCCGATGTGCCGAGCATCGCGCAGGCCGGCTTCAAATCTGTGATATGCAATCGCCCAGATCAAGAAAATCCCGCGCCCCGCCACATCGAGGCCATCAAGGCCGCCGTCCAAGCCGCCGGGATGGAATTTGCGGAAAATGTTTTCGATCCCTCAAGTTTCGGCCCCGATAAGATTGAGCGTCAGGCGGAACTTTTGGCGCAATTGCCCAGCCCAGTCTTCGCCTATTGCGCCTCTGGCAATCGCTGCAGCATTGTCTGGGCCTTTGCGCAGGCCGGGCGCATCGCAACCGATGACATTTTGGACGCCACCGCCCGCGCAGGGTATCAATTGGCTCATCTGCGGCCACAGCTCGAGATGCTGGCCCTTAATCGCGCGGAAGACTGACCCGAAACGCCGCGCCGCGCTGGCCGGGCAGATAGGAAATCTGCCCTCCTAAATTACTGATGATCTCCCGACAAATCGCAAGACCAAGCCCCGCACCCCCGGCTTTTGAATGATCGGAAGCGCGGGCAAATTTCTCAAAAATCATGTCCTGATTCGCCTTGCCCACCCCGACGCCATTGTCGATAAAATCCACTGTTATGGCCGAGGGCGTTTCAGTGACAATGACACTCAACTCTGGCTGCTGCGCCTCACAATATTTCGCGGCATTGGCCATGAGATTTATAAACACTTGGGTCAAACGATCCGGGTCTGTGAGGATAAAAATATCTTCACGCCCCGCACTGCGGCGAATTCTTATATGTTTGTCCACATTGGCCGAGGCCTGCGCGCGGTCCAATATATCGCGCAACCGAGCCTGGCGCAGCTCCAATGAGACCTGACCATTCTCCAGCACCGAAAGATCGAGTAGATTATCCAACAACCGGGTCAATCTTTGGGTTTCATCTTCAATGATCCGCGCGTATTTCGGCCGGTCACCGTCCGAGAGATCTGGATCTTGCAAAATTTCCGAAAAGGCACGAATCGATGTCATGGGCGTGCGCAGCTCATGGCTGATTTGAGTGAGGAACGCATCTTTTTGGATCGAGAGCTTCGTGAGTTTCTCGTTGGCATCGCGCAGTTTGCGTGCGGTTGTGGTCAATTCGCCGGACTTCGCCTCTAACTGGTTAGAATATTCCATGATCTGAGCGGTTTCATCCGCCACGGCCATCAAATCCTCAACAGTGACAGAAGACCCACCGGCCATTTGCCCCAACATCGCATGGGCTGTGGCCGCACCAACACTGCCGGCCAAGCCCCGCTCAAGGGTTTCAAGAAATTGCGGCGTCGGATCAGGTAGATAACCCTGTTTGCCCTGCCGTTGTGCCGCCGTGCGAAACAAATTTTGTGCCTGAGCCGCGCCAATAATGCGCTGTGCCATGCTCAAAAGATCCTCTGCATCTGTGGCTCCACGTTGCCATCCGCGGGCCGAAGGGCCGCTGTCAAATGCGCTGATAAATTGCACGGCCTGCACCCGCTCCAAGGGAGACGGTCTGGATAAGATGGAACCGGCCACAAAGGCAAAGCTGTTGAGCAATATCGACCAAAAGACCGCATGCACCACGGGATCAAGCCCTTCGATGCCAAACAGGGCGGTCGGTCGCAACCATTGCACCCCCCAAAGCCCATGATCGATTGACTCTTGAGAGATCAACACTTCCGGACCAAAGGAGGGTAAGAACATCGTATAGCTCCACACCACCAACCCGCAAATCAACCCCGCCAAAGCTCCAATTTTGGTCGCCCCTTGCCAAAAGATTCCACCCAGCATCACCGGCAAGATCTGCGCGATGCCAGCGAAAGATATCAACCCAATAGAAGCCAAGGCCGCCCCGCCGCCAGAAATGCGATAATAGAGATAGCCCAGCGTCAAAATGCCGATGATCGAAATACGCCGCGACGTCAAAACCACGCTGCGCACATCGCCCGAAATGGTAGCCCCCTGCCCGCGGGCGCGCAACCAAATAGGGGTGACGATATGGTTTGAAATCATAGTTGATAGGGCAATTGCCGCCACAATCACCATCGAGGTCGCCGAAGAGAACCCCCCCAAAAATGCCAGCATCGCCAGACCATTTTGCTCCGCAGACAGCGGCAGGGTGAGTACGAAAAGATCCGGGTTTGACCCCGCAGGTAAAATATCCAGCCCCACCACCGCGATGGGGATCACAAATAGCGACATGAGCAGGAGATACAGCGGAAAGGCCCAACTGGCGGTTGCCAGATGGCTTTCTTGAGAATTCTCCACCACCATCACCTGAAACATGCGCGGCAGACACAGAAATGCGGCCGCCGACAGGAAGGTGAGCCCGATCCAACGCCCGGTGCTGACCTCCCATTGTGCGATGGGCGAGGCATCAATGCGCGCCAAAACATCACCGGCCCCGCCAGCCAATCCCCAGACCACAAAGACCCCAACCGCCAGCAGCGCCAAGAGCTTCACAATCGCTTCAACCGCAATGGCCATGACAACGCCGCTGTGCCGCTCGTTCACATCAAGATTGCGGGTGCCAAATACAATCGTAAACACCGCAAGCCCCGCTGCCGTCCACAAGGCGATATTCGTTGAGCTGAGAATGTTCTGGGTGCCCTTGGCGAAGACTGATATTGAGGTCGTCACCGATTGCAACTGAAGAGCAATATATGGGGTCGTGCCGACCACCGCCATCACCGTCACCAAGCCGCCCAATAGTGCAGATTTGCCAAACCGCGAAGACAGGAGGTCGGCAATCGAGGTGATCCGCTCAGCCCGGGCAATGCGCACCAATCGGCGCAGGATCAACCACCAGCCGATGAGCACCACCGTGGGGCCAAGGTATATGGTCAAAAACTCCAGTCCCGACCGCGCCGCAAATCCGACAGCGCCGTAAAAGGTCCAAGCTGTGCAATAGATCGACAATGACAGAGTATAAATGAGCGGCGTGCGCATCCAGCCGCCGCGCCCGGCATCACTTGCCCGCTCGGCCCAAAAGGCAACGCCGAACAAGAAAGCCACATAAATCAGCGAAACAAAAATCAGCAGATCGAGAGACAGCATCTACCTCCGTCCTACGCCAAATCGTTTGATCACAAACGCCAACCCCAAGGCGCAACAGATCAACCCAGCCCAGACGACAAACAGAAAGATCAAAGCGGTCGAGGTCGCTGTTCCCGCGACGGGGTCAAGATCAGAGCTGCGCGGCCACATGATCGGAAGCAAAAAAAGGATTATCCCCACCAAGGGTAGGATCAGGGCGGAATCCGTCACACGCTGGCCGCGGGACGCCGTCGCAGCGCGTTTCAGGGTTTGATCGTGCTTGCCATTCACGGCGCGTGTCCAACCAACGCATTCATGGTCTTCAAGACCTCTGCATTGGAAAAAGGCTTTGTCATATATTGTGACGCCCCTCGGGCTAGGGCGATGTCTCGATCTTTCGTTTGCCCTCTCGCGGTGAGCATCAAGATCGGGACGTCTTTGTAATCGGGCAGACTGCGCAACTCTTCGAGGATGTCAAAACCAGAGCGATTGGGCAGCATGACGTCCAAGATGATGGCATTGGGCGCTGTTTGCACGGTTGTAGCCACAGCATTGGCGCCGTCGGAATGCGCATCAACTTTCCAACCGTCGCGCAAAAATATGAAACTGAGGGCTTCAATGATATTCGGTTCATCTTCGATCAGCAAAACATGCCGCATTTTAGCCTCCCTTCGTTCAAAATTCCCATCACTGTCAGTAGAGCCGAACTCACCCTGCTTTGTCAAAACCCATCTGTAAAAATTGACGGCTCGCGGCGCGCGGGGCAGGCTTGGACATTGCACAAGCGGCAGGTGCTGCCAATTGGCAAAGGGTGGCCAACACTTGGCTTTTCCGCACGCAGGATCAACATGGTCGAGCGCAGAACCGGCACGCTCTCAAAACTGGCGGAGGTCACGCGCTCTGCGATGGAGAAAGTGTCAAAGAGATTTTGTGCCCCCAAAGCGCCTGGTCGGCCGCTGTGCAAAATTTGATGACGCGCGGCAACACCAATCTGGGTTAGTGCACCGTAAAGCGGCCAGAGCGCGCAGGCCGAGCCAACCCGCGGCGCTTGAAAATCATCGCAAGGTTGCTTGAACAATAAGGCGCCACTGCCATCGCAAATCATCAACCCGACAGGCGGGCGGTTGGGATCTGGCGGCAGGCTGGCCAGGCGCCGAAAGATCAAGGGCAGTGACAGCTCTGTCTGCCGTGCGATTCGCACAGGATCCAGTCCAAACTCCCCCACCAGCGCGCCCAATTCCGCCAGACGAAACATCTGCGCGTCACGCCAATATTGCTGAAAATACTCCATCCCTAAGATTTTCGCCGCCGCCGAAGCCCCTGTCAGCAGAGCATCCGCAACAGAGGCATCCCAGTCGTGCAAATCTTCAAGCTCGGCAAAATGATAGGACTGTTTTACCAAGAGGCTGTCCAGCTCATCCAGCGGTGACAGCGCATCCAGCACCCGATCCGAATCGCCATCAAGATAATCCGCAAGAGATTGGCTGGCGGTGGCCAAGCGGATGCTGTCTTGGAACACATTGGTCTGGAACCGGCGTTGCCAATTTTGATCCATCTCTCCGGGCTCTGCCAAAATACTCGCCGTTGATCGAATGGCAGAGACGGTTGAGAGCACCTCATGCAACGCCTCAGACAGGAATGGATCATGGGCAAGGCGGTCCGACAGGCTGCTGACTGTTTGTTGCAGCGCGGTAATTTGACTCTGCTGGGCCGAAATGAGGCGCGCCCAATCTGTAAAGCGATCTGCAAAATCCTCTGTCTGTGTGAGATCAACTTCAACATCTGGCCGGGCAATGGCCGCGTCGCGCAGGCTGGTCAGGAGCCGTTTTTCGGCCCCCTGCGCCAGCGCGCCGGGCTCAATTTCCAAAGCCGCCGCGATATTCAACAGAACTTTGCCGCCAATACGGCGCCTATTGTGCTCAATGAGGTTGAGGTAGGAGCCAGAAATTCCAGCACGCAGAGCCACCTCGGCCTGACGCAGCCCAAGCGCCACGCGCCTTTCGCGTATTCGACTGCCGGCAAAGGCGCTGCGCTCCATCACGGGATTCCTTGGCTATTTTTGCAGCGTGCTGATGCCGCCTGAACGGGTTTGTAAATTTATTTACAGTTTTTATCAAGCATCCGTGCAATAATTTACAAAATATTTGAATCAAACAAGACCAAAGTTGCACAACAATCCTTCAAAGAGCGAAAATAAGGCAACACTGTGAAGTGTGTTTTCGGGGGAACTGCATAATAAAAGCGGGCCCCTTTATTCAATCGGGAGGACTTAAATGTCTAAATCAATTATGAGCCGTCGCAACGTATTGCAGGTCGGCGCCGCTGCTGGCGCTGGCCTCGCATTGCCGACGATCCTTACCGCGGGCAGCCACTCTGGCTACCTTAACGCACCAACTGGCAGTACGGTCACTTTGGGCTTTAACGTCCCACAATCCGGACCCTACGCAGATGAGGGTGCAGATGAATTGCGCGCCTACATGCTCGCCGTTGAGCACCTAAACGGTGGCGGCGATGGCGGCATGATGAATACGTTTTCTTCCAAAGCCCTGAAAGGCAACGGCATTTTAGGTAAGAAAGTAGAATACGTCACAGGCGATACGCAGACAAAATCTGACGCTGCGCGCGCCTCTGCGAAATCCATGATCGAAAAAGATGGTGCGATCATGATCACCGGTGGCTCCTCTTCAGGTGTGGCTGTTGCCGTTCAAGCATTGTGCCAAGAAGCCGGCGTGATCTTTATGGCGGGTCTGACTCACTCCAACGACACCACTGGGAAAGACAAGAAGGCCAATGGTTTCCGCCACTTCTTCAACTCCTACATGTCTGGCGCCGCCCTGGCGCCTGTGCTGGCGGCAAATTACGGTACAGATCGTAAAGCCTATCACCTGACCGCTGACTACAACTGGGGTTACACAACCGAAGAAGCCGTGCGGTCCTCAACTGAGGCGATGGGCTGGGAAACTGTCAACGCAGTAAGAACCCCGCTGACACAGACGGACTTCTCCTCCTACATCGCGCCAGTTCTGCAATCGGATGCAGATGTTCTCGTGTTGAACCACTACGGCGGCAACATGGTGAATTCTTTGACGAACGCTGTTCAGTTTGGTCTCCGCGACAAAATGGTTAACAATAAGAACTTTGAGATTGTTGTTCCATTGTACTCTCGCCTCATGGCGAAGGGCGCGGGCGCGAACGTGAAAGGCATTTTCGGCTCAACAAACTGGCACTGGTCCCTCCAAGACGAGGGCTCAAAAGCTTTCGTTAAATCCTTCGGTACGAAATACGGCTTCCCACCCTCTCAGGCGGCGCATACAACTTATGTTCAAACACTCTTGTATGCAGATGCCTGTGAACGCGCCGGAACATTCAACCCCTGTGGTGTCGTTGAGGCTCTGGAAGGTTTTGAATTCGACGGTATGGGCAATGGTAAGACATTGTACCGCGCCGAAGATCACCAGTGTTTCAAAGACGTGCTTGTTGTGAAGGGTAAAGAGAACCCAACATCTGAGTTCGATCTTCTCGAAATCGTTGAGATCACGCCTGTTGCGCAGGTGACCTACGCACCAGATCACCCACAGGTTGCTGGCGGCTCTTTGGGTACATGTAACCCAGGCGCATAGTCCTTCAAATATCTAGGGCGGAGAGTTGATCTCCGCCCTATTTTTCTGGCCTAATGAGGCTAAATCAATCTGTTTCGCGAGGGTAGAAAAGTGGACGCAGCCGTCTTACAAATTCTGAACGGTTTAGACAAAGGGTCGGCCTATGCGCTGATCGCCTTGGGTCTGACACTCATTTTTGGCACCTTGGGCGTTGTAAATTTTGCGCATGGAGCGCTGTTTATGATCGGCGCTTTTTGTGCAGTCACATTTAGTCGGTTTCTGGGCTGGAGCTACACGGTCATTGATGAGACCAAAACGGATTTCTTGGGAAACCCGGCCAAAATCGAAATACCTCATATTTATGATATGTTTGGGCAGCAGACTGGCGATATTCTCATTGATTGGGCGGTGCCGCTATCGATACTGTTCACCATTCCAATTATGATTGCCATTGGCTTCATCATGGAACGCGGCTTGATCAAGCATTTCTACAAACGCCCGCACGCGGATCAAATCTTGGTCACCTTCGGCTTGGCAATTGTTCTTCAGGAAGTGATCAAATACTATTACGGAGCCAACCCAATCCCAACACCGGCGCCTGAAGTCTTCGCCGGCTCGTTCGATTTTGGTGCATTCTTTGGCGCCAAGGCCAATTCCATCATTTATCCCTATTGGCGCCTGGTATACTTTGGCTTTGCCGCAGTGATTATCGGCGCAGTCTTTGCCTTTTTGCAATTCACCACATTCGGCATGGTCGTACGCGCCGGCATGGCAGACCGCGAGACCGTCGGGCTTTTGGGCATCAACATCGATCGCCGTTTCACGATCATGTTCGGTCTCGCCGCCGCAGTCGCCGGGCTTGCGGGTGTGATGTATACGCCGATCAATTCACCCAATTATCATATGGGCATGGATTTCTTGGTGCTGAGCTTTGTGGTTGTGGTTGTCGGCGGTATGGGCTCTCTGCCTGGGGCCGTACTCGCAGGCTTCTTGCTTGGCATTTTGGAAAGTTTCGCGTCTATGTCGGTGGTTTTGGAATTCATCCCCGGTATCAACCAGATCATAATTTACCTGGTCGCAATTATTATTCTGCTCACACGCCCCCGCGGCTTGATGGGTCGCAAAGGCGTGATGGAGGACTAAGCGGATGTTGCAATTATCTAAAAAAGATTCGACTCTGTTGATAGCAGTGGTGGTCTTGGCCCTGTTAGCCCCAGTTCTTCTCAATCCTTTCCCGGAAACCTCCGCCTTGGCGCAGTTCAACGCGGGATATCCGGATCTGATGCAGCGTTTGGTGATATTTGGCATCTTCGCCATTGGCTTCAATATCCTCTTTGGTCTGACCGGTTATCTCAGTTTTGGACATGCCGCCTTTTTGGGCATTGGGTCCTATGCCGCGATATGGATGATGAAACTGCTGACTATGAACGTCATTCCCGCCATCATCATATCTGTTGCGGTTGCGGGCGCCTTTTCGCTTCTGGTCGGCTGGATTTGCCTGCGACGCTCAGGCATCTATTTCTCAATCCTGACCCTTGCCTTCGCGCAGATGTCTTATTCGCTCGCCTATTCGGTGCTGACACCTATCACGGGAGGTGAAACCGGATTGCAGCCAAATCTGGCCGATCCGAGGATCTTAGACAGCGCCTTGGCCGAAGGGCAAACACCACGCGCCAATCTCTTCGGGATTGACATGCGCGACACATATGAGGTGACGCTTGCAGATTGGGTTTTCACCTTTAACGCGGGCTACTACATCGCAGCCGTGATTTTGATTGCTGCCTTTTATATGTCAATCCGCATCTTCCGCTCGCCCTTTGGCATGATGCTGCGCGCGGTGAAATCAAATCAAAACCGCCTGAACTATACCGGTGTAAATGCCAAACCCTATACGCTTGCGGCATTTGTGATATCCGGGATGTATGCCGGTTTGGCCGGTGGTTTGCTGGTGGCGATGGATACGCAGGTCGGTGCAGAAAGAATGTTTTGGACCGCCTCTGGTGAAGTCGTCTTGATGACCATCCTCGGCGGTGCGGGTACGCTCATTGGCCCTGTCTTAGGCGCAGGGTTCATTAAATATATGGAAAACATCGTCTCCAAAATAAACAAAAGCATTTTGGAGCAATGGTTTGCTGTTGTGCCAGACGGGCTCCAAGATTTTCTGATAAATATCATATACCCCTTCGTCGGCAAGGGCTGGCACCTCACACTGGGCTTGCTCTTTATGATGGTTGTTATTTTCTTGCCGGGCGGTCTGGTTGAAGGCGGTCAAAAATTGGCAAACCTCTTTGGGCGCAATAAGACCAATGATGGCCCTGACAGCGAAACGACCCCTACCGAACAAGGAAATGAAAAATGAGCATCCTTGAAATCAAAAATGTAGGCAAGCGCTTTGGTGGCTTGCAGGCTCTGGATAAGGTCAATCTCAATGTGGCCGAAAATTCTGTCCATGCGATTATTGGACCGAATGGGGCTGGAAAATCCACCTTGCTGAACTGCCTTGTTGGAAAATTGATACCAGATACGGGATCCGTTATGTTCGATGGGCAATCCATGCTGGGCCGCAAACCACATGAGATCAACCAAATGGGGATTTCGCGCGTGTTCCAAACACCCGAAATTTTCGGCGAGCTCAGTGTTTTGGAAAATATGCTCATTCCCTGTTTCGCAAAGCGAGACGGAGCCTTTCATCTCAGTGTCATGAAAAATATGCTCTCTGATCGAGAGGTGCTTGATCGGGCGCAACATATGCTTGAAGAGATGAATATGGCCGACAAACATGCGATGCATGCCGCCTCTCTGTCACGCGGCGACAAGCGCCGACTTGAGATCGGAATGTGTCTTGCACAAGAGCCACGGCTCTTGTTGCTGGATGAGCCAACCGCAGGGATGGCCCGCGCCGATACAAACAACACCATCGATCTTCTTAAACAGATCCGCGATACCCGCGACATCACCATTGCCATCATCGAGCATGACATGCATGTGGTCTTCTCGCTGGCGGAACGCATCACCGTTTTGGCGCAGGGCACACCTTTGGTTGAAGAAACGCCAGAAAATATCAAAGGCCACCCGAAAGTGCGCG
>JADHLF010000052.1 GCA_016780825.1 Planktomarina sp.
GTGGCGGACCGAGGAGGATTCGAACCCCCGACCCCCTGATTCGTAGTCAGGTACTCTATCCAGCTGAGCTATCGGTCCACTGAGCGGGGAAATAGCGGGAGGTGGGCGGGGATGCAAGGGTAATATTTCGAAAACTTCAGTTGTTTGCTTTCGGCAACTCAATGGTAAATATGCTGCCCTCAGCATCGGATTTTTCCAAGCTCAAGCGCCCGCCGTGGCCGCGGATCAACTCGGCGCTAATGGCAAGGCCCAGACCGGAGCCACCTTTGGTGGTACCCCCTTGAAAGGCGGTAAACAGGTTGTTTTTTGCCCGCTCAGGCAGACCCGGGCCGTTGTCTTTCACTTTGATCCACCAATGCCCCTGCGCCTCGGTCGCAGTCAGATCAATGTGCCCCTGCCCCGGCCCGGCTTCTAAGGCCTGACGGGCATTGCGACATAGATTTGAAATCACCCGGTAGAGTTGCTCAGGATCGGCCCAGAGCTGCAGATCTTCGGCCACAGAACATGTGAATATGATTTTTCCCTCGCTGGCCAAATGCTCTGCCTCCACCACATCCTCAAACAGGCGCGACAGCTTCAACCATTCGAGCTGAGGCGCGGATTCCTCAGCGCGCCCAAAGGCCAATGTGGTTTCGCACAGGTGGATGGCCCGAGAAATCGAGCGCACAAGTTTTGGCGCCAATCGCGCAACCGTAGGGTCTTCGCTGGCTTCGATGCGATCGGTAAACAATTGCGCCGAGCTCAGGATATTGCGCAGATCATGGCTGATTTTTGCCACGGCGCCGCCCAGTTGCGCCAATCGCTCTTTTTGCTTCAAAGCACCTGTCAATTCAATTTGCATGGATTTCATCGCCTCCTGCGCGTCGCGCAGCTCGCGCAGACGGGCAGTGGGGGCAATGATGCTCCGGGCATCCTCCGGTGCGTTGGCGTAGGATTTCATATGCGAGACCACATGGCGCATCGGCAAGAGCAGGGCCTGCCGCACAGCCCAAAACAGCAGGACCGCTGTCAGGGCAGAAATGGCTGTCGACACCCAAAGCACTTGGCTTGCATAGGCCACAAGCGCTTCATGCAGCCCGCGCGTGGACATGGTCACCTCGATCAAAAGCCCGGCCCGGCGCACGGGATCTCCAAACACGCGAATGACGTTATCTTTGGGATCAAACAGGGCGGCCAAACCATCAAGCACCAAGTCATAGAATGAGGGATGCCGCAAATCAAAGGAGGCAACCACCGGCGCAGGGATCGGTGACGACAGCACAAGCTGGCGCACCTCATTGCGCCGCAAGACGACGTTATAGACTTCAGCCGTTTCTAAAAGCTCCGCCTCAAGATCTGAAGAGATCCGATCCTCCGCCTCAAGCGCCAAGGATGCGATTTGGGCGCGCTCAAGACTTGCGTTCAAATAATCCAGTCGGAAGCGCGCGACCGATGGCACCAGGATCAGAACCTCGGCCAATACCACAAACATCACTGTAAGGATAAAGAACCGTCCTGAAAGCGTTTGAAACATTCGATCGTGACCTGCGCCTTTAAGGAATAAATCGCTGCACCAGGCCGACCATCCACCGAATGAAGGGACTTTCAAACAGTTTTGGCGAAAAATAGGCGCCTGCAACCCTTTTGTTAATCTCCCCCATGGTGGGATAGGGCAGGACCGTGGCGGCGATTGCAGACATTTTGAGATTGTTGGCCAGAGCCATTGCCCAGATCCCAATCAACTCTCCTGCCCCGGCGCCGACGATAGAGGCGCCAACGGGTCTTCCTTTGACCACCATGACTTTGATCAGGCCAGTGGTCTTGCCCGTGGCCATGGCCCGATCGCTGGCCCCAAAGTCAAACCGGGCAACCTGCAAACGCGCGCCATATTTTTCACGGGCCTGCGCTTCGGTCAGCCCCACTTGTGCCAGCTCGGGATCGGTGTAGGTCGCCCAAGGAATGTGGGTGCTCTTCGCCTTGGCCGGCAGACCAAAGAGCATCGAACGGATCACAACCCCGGCATGATACCCCGCCACATGGGTGAATTGCAGACCACCGGCCACATCGCCAATCGCATAGACCCGCCGATTGCTGCTGCGCAGCCCCGCATCCACCTTTATTCCGGTTCGGTCGCATGCCACTCCAGCGGCTTCCAGATTGAGCCGCTCTATATTGGCTTTGCGGCCGACGGCCATCAAAAGATGCGTCCCGCAAAAGGAACCGCCCGATGTGGAGACTGTGATGTCACCGCCCGAGCCTGACACGCTCTGCGCCAATGCGCCCTCGACAATCTCAATACCTTCATCGCGCAGCTTCTGCACCAGGATCCCGGCCAATTCGGGATCATCCTTGGCAAAGACCTTTTGCCCTTCGATCACCGTCACCTTAGATCCAAGTCGGCGATGCGCCTGCGCCATCTCCATGCCAATGGGACCGCCGCCAATGACCAAGAGGTGATCAGGCCGCGCGCGCAAATCGAATATTGTTTCATTTGTATAATAGGGCACCTCGCTCAAACCCGGGATGGGCGGCACGAAGGGGCTGGAGCCAGTGGCAATTACGATTCTGCGCGCGGTGATCACCCGCTCTCCAGCTTGGACCTCAGTGGGGGAAATAAAGCGGCCGAAAGCCTCAATCACCGTCACGCCCAGACCCTCAAACCGCTCCACGCTGTCATGCGGGGCAATCTGGCCAATGACCGAGGCCACAAAATCTTTGGCCTTCCCATAGTCGATGCTGGCCCGACCAGGTTCCACACCCATGGCGGCATTGCCCCCCTGCCCATGCGCCACAGCGGCAGCAGCCAAGAGCGCTTTTGACGGCACACAGCCATAATTGAGGCAATCGCCGCCCATTTTATGGCCCTCCAACAAGACAACCCGCGCGCCCATTTGCACCGCGCCCGCTGCCACAGAGAGGCCACCTGAACCGCCGCCAATCACCAAAATATCTGTCTCAATATGCTCCATTCTTAAATCCCTTTCTTGCCGCGCAAGACCTTTAAAAGCACCGGCAAGGCCGAGAGCAGGCAAAGGCCCAAAATTGGCAAAATAATTTGCGGCTCCCATAGGACCGCGAGATCCGGTGTCTGCCCGCGCTCAAAGATATCGCCCAGCCCCGCGCCAATGGAAGTGAACACCAAAGCCCCAGGAAAAATGCCAAAAAAAGTGGAAATGACAAAGCGGCGTAAGGGTACATCGAGAAAACTTGGCACCAGATTGGCCAAAAAGAATGGCACCCCCGGAATCAAGCGGATGAGAAATAACATGGACCATTGGTTTTCATCCACGCCGTCCTTAATCTTTTTGACCAATCCTTCGGAATTTTTCAAAGTCACGGCAAGCTTTGCACCAAATCCCCAACGCGCCGCCAAGAAAATCGCGCTCGCTCCCAAAGTTGCGCCGAACATATTGTAAATCACCCCTGGGAAGGTCGCGAATAAAAATCCGCCGGTCAGGGACAGAATCAAACCTCCCGGCACGGAAAACGCCACAAACACCGTATAGACCAGAACAAACACCAAAACCGCCGCGAGGTAATTGGCTTCCCGAAATTCAATCAAAACAGTTCGATGCTCCCGAAGGCTGTCGAAACTTAAATATCCTTGCAAAAAATAGGAGCCGGAGGCCACGCAGACCAGCACCAAAATCGGGGCGCGATACCGTGTCAAAACGCGAAAAACAGATGCGAAGAAGGTCTGCAATCTCAAAGTCCTTATACATTTCCCTACACATGCCTGTCAAAAATGAGTTTTCCTACCCCACCTCACGCAACATTGATGAGAATCACGAAATTGTTTCAGTGATTATAAACTTTCTGAAAGAATTTTGCCGAAAATAACGCATTGTCTGTTTGACTCGCCGGCGATCAGGCCCTAAAGGCTGGGTCCTGAAATAAATGGCTTAGCAGTTGAGCTGATCCAACCGGAGACTTCGCGATGAAACGCACATTCCAACCATCGAACCTTGTTCGCAAACGCCGCCACGGTTTCCGTGCACGTATGGCCACAAAAGCTGGCCGCAAAATTCTGAATGCACGCCGCGCCCGTGGCCGGAAATCATTGAGCGCATAAGCGCCCTTTCAATGATGTCTGAGATCGATACCAATAAGTCCGGCGACCATGGGTCGTCGGACTTATTGGTGTTAGAACGTTTGAAACAACGAAAAGACTTTCTACGGCTGGCGCATGCGAAACGGGTCCATTCCACAAGTTTTGTACTTCAAGCCCGTGACCGGGGCGAGGAACCGCTGCTGCGCGTGGGGTTTACCTGTTCCAAAAAACTAGGCAATGCGGTGGCGCGCAACCGTGCAAAACGCCGGCTGCGCGAAATCGCCCGTCTGATTTTGCCACGGTTTGGTCAGGCCGGCCATGATTATGTGCTGATTGGCCGAGCCCATATCACCGCCACCACCAAATTCACCGCGCTGCAAGACGAGCTCTTAGCGGCCCTGCGAAAATTGCACAGCACGCCATGACGATCCTTGCCCATATCCTCGCCCTGCCTGTGCGGTTTTACCGGCTATTTTTCAGCCCCTGGGTGGGGTTTAATTGCCGGTATCAACCCACCTGCTCGGCCTATGCGCTTGAGGCGCTCGAAAAGCACGGCGCGTTCAAAGGCTCCACATTGATCCTGCGGCGCTTGGGTCGATGTCACCCTTTTGGCGGAGATGGCTACGACCCGGTGCCCGGAAAACACCCCCCTAAATCGTGACCAAAAATCCACACTCCCCGGATTTTTCGTCCATATCTCTTGCGTGAACGGGAATGACCTGCGATGCCTTCGCCACGCAACAATTTGAAAAGGAGGCTAAATTATGAATATTTTTACTTGTGCCTCCCGCTGGGCGTATCGTGGCAATCAAGGCGCTGCCTGCTAACGCATCCGTCACCCGGCCGTTTTTGCCTATGCCCCGCCCAAATTTTGGGGCCCAACCCTCATAATTTCATCCCATTTGCAAGCCTTCGGCCCTAAAGCCGCGGCTGTCTATTTTACAACATTGAACGTGGCTTTTGCCCGTTCAGGAGACATATCATGACACTTATTGAACGCGACCACCTCTTGGCCCATATTCAGGAGCTCCTCAAAGACCACGGAACTTTTCGGGTCTTGGGCCAAATCCTCAAACTCAAATTGATGCGGCGCAGGACCAGGCGGGCAGGACACTTGCCCATACAGCCGCATTTGCGCCGCGACATCGGTTTGCCACCTGAGCACAAACCGCCCGATCCGTTCAAATTTCTTTTGTAGCCTGACCGATCCAAGAGCAATTGCAACCCATCAACGGCTTGGGCATAAGGAGCGCATGTTAGATGACGACACAGAAATTCATCCCCTCTTTGAGGGGGCGCCAAAAACCACAGAGTTCAAGAAGCTCCGCAAGCGCCTGTTGCGCAACACCCGCGAAGCCATCGAACACTATGGGATGATTGAGCCAGGCGCGCGCTGGCTGGTCTGCCTATCGGGCGGTAAAGACAGCTATACGCTCCTGGCTGTGCTCTATGAGCTGAAATGGCGCGGCCTGCTGCCCGTTGATTTGATTGCCTGCAATCTCGACCAAGGTCAGCCGGGCTTTCCAGCAACCGTTTTGCCCCAGTTCCTTGAGCGCATGCAGGTGCCGCATCGTATTGAATACCGCGATACCTATTCGGTGGTGATGGACAAAACACCGGCAGGGCGCACCTTTTGCGCATTGTGCTCTCGGTTGCGGCGCGCCAATCTGTATCGGATTGCCCGCGAGGAAGGTTGCTCCGCCGTGGTCTTGGGGCACCACCGCGATGATATTTTAGAAACATTTTTCATGAACCTGTTTCATGGCGGCCGTTTGGCGACAATGCCGCCCAAATTGGTAAATGAAGACAAAGACTTGTTTTTGTACCGTCCGCTTGCGCATGTGTCTGAACAAGATTGCGAGGCTTTTGCCAACGCGATGAATTACCCGATCATTCCCTGTGATCTCTGCGGCAGCCAAGAGGGGCTCCAGCGCCAACAGGTCAAGGCAATTTTAGATGGCTGGGAGGCCAATCATCCCGGGCGGCGCAATGTGCTGTTTCGCGCATTAACCAATGTCAGACCCTCGCATCTTCTGGACAGCAAGTTGTTTGATTTCCTTGGCCTGGCGCTCGATCCAAACGGCGCGTTAAATTCTTCGGCCGATTAAGCCAATCCTTACTATTTGTCCGCTAACTGTCCTGACGACAATGAGGACGACCCGTGACTGCTCTGCAAAACTACACCGCAGGCAGATTGCTCACTGGCCTATTTTGGGCCCTTGGCGCAGTCTGCGGCACCGCTTTAACAACCATCTTGGCGCGGGTTGTCGCGCCGGAGGCCGGCCTAGGGGGCGCGATTCTCTGTGCGATCTTGGCCGCGCTCATACTTAGGGGTGTGAGCCCCAAAGCATCGGCCATCACCCCGCCCAGCGCTCCGGCCATAGATAAGGGGCATCTGTCCCTCACGCATGACCTCAATTCCGCCTTCGACAATCAAGAGATTAGACCGCATTTTCAACCACAAGTCAGCCTCAAAGACGGGCAAATCACCGGCATGGAGGCTTTGGCACGCTGGCATCATCCAGCTCATGGAATGGTTGCACCCCTGGCGTTTTTATCCTCCGTCGCCCAGGCGCAGCTCTGGCACACATTGACAGATACGATATTGCATCAATCCCTAAGCGCCATTCGCGATCTGCAAGACGCTGGAATTTTCATCCCGCAAGTCGGCGTCAATTTCGCACAAGCCGATCTGGAGCATCCACAGCTGATAACCCGAATCCTATGGACATTGGACCAATTTGATCTGCAGCCGAACCGGCTCTCAATAGAGGTGCTTGAAAATGTTGTGGTTCAAGACGCGGCATCGCCTGTGCGCCATTCGGTCAATTCTCTGGCCAAGCTGGGATGTCACATTGATCTTGATGATTTTGGCACCGCGCAAAACCCATTCGACTCCCTACGCCAGTTGAACATTGACCGCATGAAAATTGATCGCTCCTTTGTTTACAACATCGACAGGGACGCAAAAAAGCAAGATATGCTCGCAGCTGTCGTCTTACTGGCCCAACGCCTTAATCTTGACACGATAGCAGAGGGGATTGAAACCGATGCCGAGCTGGGCGTCGTGCAGAAACTTGGCTGCGGCCATGCACAGGGTTACGGAATCGGCCGGCCCATGCCGCTTGATCAGCTGCAAAATTGGGCCCGGCAATACCACAGACGCCCCGCCCGCATGCATCCCCCGTAAAATTGGCATAAAGGGCGCTAAAAACCTAGAAATCCTCGAATCTACTTGACCTTTTGGCCTGTCGGCGGTTGAACCCCATGTAACCCAATATCGGGCAAATGACGCATGGTGGGCTCCAATGGACGATCAAAATAAAAACCTTCTCTTGGCCACTGGCCTTAGCTTTGCGGTGATGCTGGCCTGGTTCGCAATTGCGCCGCCGCAAACCGCGCTGCCGCCCGAGCAGGCCCAAAGTGAGACCGCACCCCTTGCCGCAACCGCCCCCGGCACGGCCGATGTGAATACAAATATCGGCTCGGGCAACGCAAAGGCCGTCGCCGAAGCCCGCCGCATCACGATCAGTACACCGCGCCTCGAAGGCTCCCTATCGCTTCTCGCCGGCCGGATCGATGATTTGCGCCTGAAAGATTACACCGAAACCATAAAAGAAGGGTCTGAAATTGTGACGCTTCTGTCACCGGAGGGCTCCGATCACGCCTATTACGGCATTAACGGTTGGGCCGCCGCCTCTGGCGTTGATCCGGCCGACGTGCCGGGGCCCAAAACGCTCTGGTCCTCCGCATCCACCCAGTTGACCCCGACATCTCCCGTCACGCTGACCTGGGACAATGGCAAAGGCCTGGCCTTTCAGCGTGTGATATCGGTCGATGAAAATTTCATGTTCTCTGTCGCGCAAACAGTGCAAAACAACGGCACAGCCCCGGTTGCGCTGGCCCCCTATGGCCAAATTGCCCGCCACGGCGAG
The DNA here is from genome assembly GCA_016780825.1 of Planktomarina sp. GTDB lineage: Bacteria > Pseudomonadota > Alphaproteobacteria > Rhodobacterales > Rhodobacteraceae > Planktomarina. The sequence goes on from JADHLF010000052.1 coordinate 7,966, forward strand.
CCGCCCAACCTCAAAGGTTTTTTCATTCTGCACGAGGGCATGGTGCGCATGTCCGACGGTGAATTGAACGAAACCAAATATGACAATATGCCCGAATTTGATGTCAATCCCAAAGAACGCGCGCCGGCTGATGTTGTGCAAGTGGCCGAAAGCGGATGGATCGGATTCACCGATCATTATTGGATGACCACAATCGTTCCCCAGGGCGCGTTCAAATCCGTGGCCAAATATGACATCAACAACGACGTCTACTTGACCGAAGCAGTACAGCCAACCCAGACCATCGCAGCGGGCGCCTCAACCACAGTGATGTCGCAGTTTTTCGCCGGTGCGAAAGAATGGGAAGTGATCCGCAGCTACCAAAAAGACAAGGGCGTGGATCGTTTCGTCGACAGCATCGACTGGGGGTGGTTCTACTTCTTGACCAAGCCGATCTTCTGGCTGCTCCATACGATGAACGGTTTTATCGGCAATATGGGTTGGTCGATCATTTGCTTGACCCTGGTGATCAAAGCCCTGCTTTTGCCGCTGGCTTATAAATCCTATGTTTCCATGGCGCGCATGAAAGAGCTGCAGCCCGAGATGGAAAAGCTAAAGGAGCGCGCCGGCGATGACCGGCAAAAAATGCAGCAAGGCATGATGGAGCTCTATAAGAAAAATAAGGTCAACCCCGCCGCTGGCTGCCTGCCCATCCTGCCGCAGATCCCAATTTTCTTTTCGCTCTATAAAGTGATCTTCGTGACGCTGGAGCTGCGGCACGCCAGCTGGTTCGGACCATTTCAAGACCTTTCGGCGCCAGATCCAACCTCGATCATGAATCTGTTTGGCCTCCTGCCCTGGGGCGCACCAGAGCCAGGATCCATCGTAGCCTTGATCTTGATCGGCATCTTGCCGCTTCTCTTGGGCATTTCCATGTGGATGCAGCAAAAACTCAATCCCGCGCCAACGGATCCGACACAGGCGATGATCTTCGCATGGATGCCCTGGGTATTTATGTTTATGCTTGGCGGCTTCGCCTCTGGGCTCGTGGTCTACTGGATTGCCAACAACACAATCACCTTCATTCAGCAATATTCGATCATGCGCAGCCAAGGCGTCAAACCAGATGTCTTTGGCAATATCACCAGTACCTTTAAGCGATCGAAAAAGAAGAGCTGATATGGCGCGCGTTACGGATATATTTCGCCATCCGCTAAAATCTCATGGGCGGGAGGCCTTACAAAGGGTGACATTGTCTCAGGGCGCGGCCATGCCCTGGGATCGCCACTGGGCGGTGGCCCATGACACCTCCAAGGCCGATGGCAGCGCATGGGCCGCCTGCGCCAATTTTTCCCGCGTCTCAAAAGCGCCCCTCCTCATGGCCATCACCGCGCGGCTCAATGAGGCGGACCAAAGCCTCACCCTATCGCATCCGAATCGCAAAGATTTTACCTTTCAACCCGATGATGAGCGGCAGCTCTCGGGTTTTCTGGCCTGGGTCAAACCCTTAATGCCTGCGGATCGCGCGCAATCTGCGCGCATTCTGCGCCTTTCCAAGCGCGGCTTTACCGATACCGACTTTCCGTCCATCAGCATCAACAGCCATGCCTCCTTGCGCGCGCTGTCAGAGCACATGGGGCAGGCAATGTCCCAGCACAGATGGCGCGGCAATCTGTGGATTGACGGGCTTGATCCATGGGTTGAGCACAGCTGGATTGGGCAAAGGTTTCGCATTGGCAGCGTGGTATTTGAAGGCGTGGAGCCAATCGTGCGCTGCCTGGCGACCACCGCCAATCCAGACACAGGCCTGCGCGATGCCGACACGCTTGGCGCCTTAAACGCCCTGTGCGATCATCAGGATTTCGGCCTCTATGCCCGGGTGATTGAACCGGGCACACTCTCACTCGATGACACGTTGGAGCTGTTATGATCCTACCATTCCCAATCGCGGAACCTGAAAGCGACGCCGCCGCCGAATTGGGGCGCAAATTGTTTTCCGGTCCGGTGGAGTTTCTCAAGGGGGTGGTTGCCATGGACGGCCTGCCCGATGCCGATCGCATCGAGGTCTGCTTTGCAGGGCGTTCAAATGTCGGCAAATCCAGCTTGATCAACGCGCTGACCAACCGCAAAGGCCTGGCCCGCGCCTCCAATACCCCCGGGCGCACCCAAGAGATCAATTTCTTCGAACTCGGCGATCTGCGCTATTTGGTCGACCTGCCCGGCTATGGCTACGCCAATGCGCCGCTCGCAGTGGTCGAAAAATGGCAACGCCTTTTGAAAAACTACCTTTCTGGCCGCCCCAATCTGCGCCGCGCCTTTGTATTGATCGACAGCCGCCACGGCATCAAGCCGGTGGATGAGGAGATTATGCAGCTCATGAACAGATCCGCCCTGACCTTTCAGGTGGTCATGACCAAGGCCGATAAGATCAAAGACCACGAAAGAGACCGGGTATTGGAGCAAGTGCGCAGCAAGTTGGCCAAACACCCTGCCGCCTTTCCCGAGCTGATCCTGACAAGCTCAGAGAAGGGTGAGGGTATTGCAACTCTGCGCGCTGTGATCTCGAGCTTAGAGTAGCGGCGCGTTTGTAAAACACTCTTGGCAGCACCGCTTGGAGTGACTAGGCTTGCCCCAGCCGCTTCAGACCAGATGCCATAGAAAGACACCCCATGAAAAGCGAATGGTTAACCACAGCCAGCACTTTGTCAAAAGCCTTGCCTTACCTGCAGCGCTATGACGGCGCGACAGTGGTGATAAAATTTGGCGGCCATGCCATGGGCAGCGATGCGGCCATGGACTCCTTTGCCCGTGATGTTGTTTTGATGCAGCAGGTGGGGGTGAACCCGGTGATTGTGCACGGCGGCGGGCCAATGATCAACGACATGCTCAAGCGCCTGGATATTCAATCCCACTTCGTGGATGGCAAGCGCGTCACAGATGCAGCGACGATGGAAGTGGTCGAAATGGTCCTATCGGGGCGCGTCAATAAGCGGATCGTGCAGGCAATCAACGCACAGGGCGGCCGCGCGGTTGGCCTGTCGGGCAAGGATGCCGGTTTGATGACCTGCGATGTTGCGGATCCGAAATTGGGGCTGGTGGGCAAGCCACGCGACATTGACCCCACCGTGCTAAATACGCTTTTTGAAGCAGATATGATTCCAGTGATTGCTCCGCTTGGCGCAGGCGATGCTGGCGAGACCTTCAACATAAATGGCGACACAGCTGCCGGCGCCATTGCCGCAGCGCTTAAGGCCGACCGGCTTTTACTTTTGACCGATGTGTCAGGCGTGAAGGACACGGATGGTGAAGTGCTCACCGAATTGTCTCCAGACACTATCAAAGAGTTGACCGCCAGCGGTGTGATTGCCGGCGGCATGATCCCAAAAACAGAAACCGCGCTCGAGGCGATTGCGGGTGGTGTGCGGGCGGTGGTGATTATTGATGGGCGCGCGCCAAATGCCTGTCTTTTGGAATTGTTCACGGACCATGGGGCAGGATCTTTGATCCGATCGCCCGATGCCCCCAAAAGATCATAGAGACGAGCCCGCAGATGTCCCAAGACGCCATAATGCGCCTCGCCATATTTCTCGGCCTCTTCGTCATTTTGGCAGGTATAGAACATTTGGCCCCGCGCCGTGCTCAACCGCAAAAAACCCGGCGCTGGATCACCAATTGGATCTTTGTTGTGGTCGACACGCTCACCCTGCGCGCGCTAGCGGTGACTCTTACATTCGCCGCCGTTCTGGCCGCCGCCGATGCCAGCGCCCGGGGTTGGGGCCTACTCAACCTTGTCGCCCTGCCCAGTTGGATCGAGTTGGTGCTGGTCATCCTGGTGATGGATCTCGCTATCTGGGTGCAACATGTGCTGAGCCATAAGATTCCGCTGCTCTGGCGTATCCACCGTGTGCATCACTCCGATATTGAATTTGATGTCACCACAGCGATCCGCTTTCACCCTGTAGAGATTGCCCTCTCCATGGGATTTAAGATTGGCCTTGTCTATCTGCTTGGCCCTCCGGCCTGGACCGTGGTGGTATTCGAAATTTTGCTCAATGGATCGGCCATGTTTAACCATGCCAACATCGCATTGCCGAAAAAATTGGATCGCGTCATTCGCAGTGTCTTGGTCACCCCTGACATGCACCGCATTCACCATTCGGTCCACCGCTTTGAGCACGACAGCAACTACGGATTTGCCCTATCGTGGTGGGACCGCCTGTTTGGCACCTATACCCAGAGCCCACAAGACGGCCACAAGACTATGAGAATCGGCCTGCAATGGCAGGATTTACGCCCCACGCGGCTGATCTGGTCTCTGGCTCTGCCATTCTTGCGCAAATGACATATGACGACCTCCTCCGCAGGCTGCAGGCCGAACAGCTGAGCATCTTCGGAACCCTGCCCGGCGCGCGCGGCACGATCCTAATGCTCGGTCCGCATGAGCCGGGGTTTTGGCCAATGCTCTGTGCCAGTCCTGAGTGGCAAGATGGCGCGGCAGATCCGGTGGACCGCTGGTCGCGGCGCGTGATCACAGGCTTGGCATATCAGCTCGGAGCGCAGGCACATTTTCCATTCGGCGAAGAGCCGGCGCCGTTTCTCACTTGGGCCATGGCCAGTGACCGCGCCTGGGTCAGCCCCGTCGGCATGCTGGTGCAGGCCGAGGCGGGGCTTATGGTCTCCTATCGTGGCGCTTTGGAATTTGATTGGGCCATCCAAACGCCTGAAGCGCCGACATCTCCCTGCACCGGCTGTGCCCAGCCCTGCACCACCGCCTGCCCAGTGGGCGCCTTGCAGGGCACGCAATATGACGTTGAGGCTTGCAGGTCTTATCTGAGGTCCGATCCCGCGCAACGCTGCCTTACGAGCGGCTGTCTGGCCCGGCGTGCGTGTCCGGCTGGCCAAACCTATGCGCGCGACGCGGCACAATCGGCCTATCACATGCGGGAATTTTTGAATTGAAGCTCATATTAATGCGCCATACCCATGCCGACTGGACCCCCGGGCAGGACGATCACGCCCGCCCACTCAGCCCCCGAGGGCAAGATGAGGCGCGACGGCTGGGCAATTGGCTCAGAAAATCCGGTCATCTGCCAAGTCATGCACTGGTTTCAGATGCCAAGCGCACAGGCCAAAG
>JADHLF010000053.1 GCA_016780825.1 Planktomarina sp.
GTTGCAAATCGCGCACGAATGGCGCGCCATAGATGGGCGCAAAGACTTGATTTTTCCCGCCCATGACCACATCACGGCTTCTGTTGCGGGCAATTTGCGTGAATTGCCGCGGCGCGGTCTTGCACAAAGCGCGAACCTGAGCCGCCTCCATGCGCACCCGGTCGCCGTCAATCCGCGCGCCGGCCTTGCGCCAAACCTCAAGCGCCTTGGGATCATCGCGAAACGCAATGCCAATGTCTTGCATCAACCAATCAACCTGAGCCTCAAGCTGCGCCATAGTGGCGTCATCTAAAGGGTCGAAAAACGCCAAGCGCCGTTGCAAATAGGGGCTGGGCGGCGCGGTGCCAATCCCGTCCTCACCCGCTTGCCGAGCCCGAGCCCCGATCGTTGATTTTCGTCGCGCCATATCTACTCCGGTTTGGTCGTCCACCCTATTCTAGGCAAATCCGCCCCATCACCGAAACGCCATTAACGACGAAACCATGTCAAAATCCCGCAGTTTTGCGCAGATATCAGCGCCGCGAGCAGGTCTTTGCAATCTGCGCCCTATAGGCTACCAATATCCTAAGGAGGCAAACTATGACCCAGGTGATTACAACATCCGTCAAAGACTTGGTCGCGGCCGCCAATGCGGAGGTGACCACCCTCACTGTCGAACAGGCCCGCACGCTCATTGACAGCCCCGATCACATCCTTGTGGATCTGCGCGACATCCGCGAGCTGCAACGCACGGGAAAGATCCCCGGCGCTTTTTCCTGCCCGCGCGGGATGCTGGAGTTTTGGATTGATCCGGCCAGCCCCTATCACAAAGAGATTTTCAACCAAGATAAGACCTATGTGTTCTATTGCGCCAGCGCTTGGCGTTCGGCCTTAAGTGCGAAAGTGGCGCAAGATATGGGCCTGGCGCCCGTGGCCCATATCGCCGGCGGCTTTACGGCGTGGGTCAAAGCCGACGGCCCCGTTGAGGCTTTGCCCCAAAAATAGAGCCCGCGCAGCTGGAATAAAAAGAGGTTTCATGCAAAATTCACCATCGCCAGAAGAGTTACACGCCTTTGATCGGGAGCATTTCTTGCACCCTTGGCACGATATGAATGCTTGGCGTGGCTATGATAATATGTTGGTGGAGGCCGCGCAGGGCATCTACCTTTATGATGAAACCGGCAGAAAATTTATAGACGGTCCTGGCGGCATGTGGTGCGTGCAAATCGGTTATGGTCAGGCAGAGATGGCAGAGGCAATCGCGGCCCAAGTCCTGAAAATGCCCTATGCCTCGCCCTTTACCAATGTCACCCAACCTGGCGCGATACTGGCCAAGAAATTGGCCGATTTCGCACCGGGGGATCTGAACAATGTCTTCTTCACCACAGGCGGCTCGACAGCGGTCGACACCGCTTTGCGGGCCATGCAGTTTATGAACAACAGCCTTGGGCGGCCCGAAAAGAAGATGATCCTAGCGCGGGAGAAAGGCTATCACGGCTCGACCTATCTGGCAGCATCCGTGAGCGGCAAAGAGCGCGATGTGACCAAATTCGATATGGAAAGCCGCTTGGTGCATTTTCTACCCAATGTGAATCCCTATCTGCGCCCCGATGAAATGAGTGTCGCGCAATGGTGCGATGCCAAAGTGCAGGATCTTGAGGAGGCCATTGCGCAGCTTGGGGCCGAAAATATCGGCGCTTTCATTGCCGAGCCCATTTTGAGCTCAGGCGGCGTGATTGTGCCGCCAGAGGGCTATCACAAACGCACCTTCGATATCTGCCGCGCCCATGATATTCTGTATATCTCTGACGAGGTGGTCACGGGCTTTGGACGGCTGGGCCATTGGTTTTCCTCGCAAGCCGTATTCGACATCGAACCCGACATCATAACCTGCGCCAAAGGCTTGACCTCTGGCTACCTACCCTTGGGGGCCTGTATCATTTCGGATCGCATGATGGAGCGCATGACCCATCGCGGTGAAGTCTTGTTTTCCAACGGCTATACCTATTCGGGCCACCCGGTGAGCTGTGCGGCCGCGCTGAAGAATATAGAAATTTTAGAACGCGACAATGTTTTGGCGCATGTGCGCGACATCGCCCCCTATTTCCAAGAGCGACTTGCGCGCTTGACGCGCTACCCCATTATTGGCGACGCGCGCGGCGCTGGGTTGATCGGTTGCATTGAAGCGCGGTTGAGCAAAGATGGCTCGCGGCTTGAGGATGAACGCAAGATCGGCGCGATGATTGACCAGGCCTGCCATGACCGCGGGCTGATCGTTCGGCCATTGATCAACATGTGCGTGTTTTCGCCGCCACTGGTCATCAGCAGAACTCAGGTGAATGATTTATTTGACATTCTAGAGCAGGCCATTGAAACTGTGTGTGAAAAATTTGATCTGACACCGTGATCGTGATCCGTTCACGGGACCTATGGGCGGGTCGTTTTGTGATCTTAACCCCATAAAAATCGATGTCATTATATGTCTTGAAATACGTTAGAAAAATCGTATAAACGAAAAAAGTTTCCTATAGTGGAAAAATGTTCAAAAATGGGAAAATAGCATGAGCGATACACCTAAACGCACCGCGTTATATGATCTTCACTGCGCCTTGGGCGGCAAAATGGTTGATTTCGCAGGGTGGGAAATGCCCGTGCAATATCCCATGGGAATCATGGGCGAGCACCAACACTGTCGCAGCAAAGCCGCCCTATTTGATGTGAGCCACATGGGGCAAGTGCTGCTGCATGGTCCCGATGCCGCCGAAAAATTGGAAGCCTTAGTGCCAGCCGCTTTGAGCAAATTGCCCGAAGGCAAAGCGCGCTACACATTCTTTACCAATGACTCCGGCGGCATTATGGACGATTTGATCGTCGCCAATGCGGGCGATCATTTGTTCTTGGTGGTCAATGCTTCTATGCGTGCCCAAGACATACTGCATATGAAAGCGCATCTTAAGGACGTTGAGGTCACAGAAATTTTCGACCGTGCCCTTATTGCCGTGCAAGGCCCCTCGGCGCAGGAGGTGGTGGCCAGCCATTGTCCGCAGGCAGCACAATTGAGCTTTATGCAGACCTGTGAGGCGTTGATCGATGGCACGCTTTGCCGGATTTCGCGCTTGGGCTACACCGGCGAAGATGGCTATGAAATATCGATCCCTCAGGCTGAGGCAGAACGGATTGCTCGGTTGATGCTGGATCATCCAGACTGCGCCCCAGCCGGGCTTGGGGCCCGCGACAGTCTGCGTCTCGAAGCGGGATTGTGCCTTTACGGCAATGACATAACCCCTGACACATCCCCCATTGAAGCCGGTCTGAGCTGGGCCATTCAAAAACGCCGCCGCGAAGAAGGCGGCTTTCCAGGTGCGGCACGCATCATGGCAGAGCTGGAACATGGCACGGCGCGCAAATTGGTCGGCATCCTGCCGCAGGGCCGCGCCCCAGCCCGTGCGGGGGTCGAGATTCACGACCAAGACGGCAATGCTATTGGCCAAATCACTTCGGGCGGTTTCGGCCCAACCGTCCAAGCTCCGGTTGCGATGGGCTACGTTCACGCCGATCACAGCGCATCGGGCCAAGAGCTGCACCTGATCATTCGCGGCAAACCGCAGCCCGCCAAGGTCTGCGCCCTGCCCTTCGTTTCACAAAACTACAAACGCTAAACGGGAGATCCCAATGACCACTTATTATTCCGAAGAACACGAATGGATCACAGTTGAGGGCGACATCGCCACCATCGGCATCACGGCCCATGCCGCTGAGCAATTGGGCGATATCGTCTTTGTAGATCAAAAAGAGGAAGGCGATGAATTTGAAAGCGGCGATGAAATCGGTGTGATTGAATCGGTGAAAGCTGCCTCCGAAATTTTCGCCCCTGTAGATGGGGAAATCATTGAGGCCAACGAGCTTTTGCAAAGCAACCCAGCCGCCTTGAACGAAAACCCTGAAGCTGATGCTTGGATTTACAAAGTAAAACTCTCCGATCCGTCCCAGCTCGAAGGGCTAATGGATTTGGCCGGTTACAAGACCTTCATCTCCTAACCACAGACTTAATCGCTGACCCACAGACTTAAAAGCGGAGCTACGCGCATGCCTTTTGAACTGACCACTTATGAAGCCTATGATTTCGCCAACCGTCGACACATCGGCCCATCGCCGTCTGAGATGGAAGAGATGCTGCGCACCATTGGCTTTGACAGCCTTGATGCATTGATTGATGCGACCGTGCCAAAGGCCATCCGCCAAAAGGCACCGCTTGATTTTGGTCCGGCGATGTCTGAGCGTGATGCGCTGCATCATATGAAACAAGTGGCCAGTAAAAACCAAGTCCTGACCTCGTTGATTGGTCAGGGCTATCATGGCACCACCACCCCGGCGCCGATCCTGCGCAATATCTTGGAAAACCCCGCCTGGTACACGGCCTACACGCCCTATCAGCCGGAAATTTCGCAAGGTCGGCTTGAGGCTTTGCTCAATTACCAAACTATGGTCAGCGATCTGACCGGGCTGGACATTGCCAACGCCTCTTTGCTCGATGAGAGCACCGCCGCCGCCGAGGCGATGACCATGGCGATGCGCTCTGCCAAGTCAAAATCACAAACCTTCTTTGTGGATGAAAACTGCCATCCGCAAAATATCGCTGTGATTCAAACCCGGGCGGAGCCTTTGGGGATCGAGATTGTCGTGGGGTGCCCAGATGACTTGGACGCCAGCGCCGTCTTTGGCGCCATCTTCCAATATCCCGGCACCTATGGCCATGTGCGCGACTTCACATCGCAAATTACAGCCCTTCATGAGCACAAAGCCTTGGCCATTGTGGCGGCCGATCCTTTGTCTTTGGCGCTGCTCAAAAGCCCCGGCGAGATGGGCGCAGATATCGCCATTGGCTCGACCCAACGCTTTGGCGTGCCCATGGGCTATGGCGGGCCACATGCGGCCTATATGGCCACGCGGGACGCCTTTAAACGCTCGATGCCCGGCCGGATCATTGGCGTCTCAGTGGACAGCCGTGGCAACAAGGCGCTGCGCCTGGCGCTGCAAACCCGCGAGCAGCACATTCGGCGCGAGAAAGCCAATTCCAATGTCTGCACCGCGCAAGCGCTCCTGGCGGTGATTGCCTCCATGTATGCGGTCTATCATGGGCCGGACGGCATCAAAGCCATTGCCCAATCGGTCCACCGCAAAACCAGCCGTCTGGCCAAAGGGCTCGAGGCCATGGGCTTTGACGTGCAACCTGAGGTTTTCTTCGACACGATCACCGTAAAAGTTGGCAATCTGCAAGGGGTGATCCTACAGGCGGCAGTGGCCAATGGCATCAACCTGCGCAAGATCGGCGCGGACCGTGTCGGCATCAGCCTGGATGAGCAAACCCGCCCAGAAACCATTGAGGCGGTATGGCGCGCCTTTGGCGGCGACATGAAAGATGACAGCAAGGCCAATCGCGCCTATCGCCTGCCCGATTCCATGCTGCGCGAAAGCGCCTATCTCACCCATCCCATTTTCCACCTCAACCGCGCTGAAGCGGAAATCACCCGCTATATGCGCCGCTTAGCAGACCGCGATTTGGCGCTGGATCGCGCCATGATTCCGCTGGGCAGCTGTACGATGAAGCTCAATGCCACCATTGAGATGATCCCGGTGACTTGGCCAGAATTTGCCAATTTGCACCCTTTCGTGCCTGTCGATCAAGCGCGCGGCTATCATGAGATGTTTGAGGATCTGAATGCCAAGCTTTGCGACATCACCGGCTATGACGCCATCAGCCAGCAGCCCAATTCCGGCGCGCAGGGTGAATATGCCGGCCTGTTGACCATCCGCAAATACCACGCGGCCAATGGGCAAGGGCATCGCAATGTCTGTTTGATCCCCACATCCGCCCATGGAACCAACCCAGCCTCTGCGCAAATGGTTGGCTACAAGGTTGTGGTGGTTGGATCGGATGCCGATGGCAATATCGATGTCGCTGATTTCCGCGCCAAGGCCGAGCTGCACAGCGATGCCCTGGCTGCCTGTATGATTACCTATCCCTCAACCCATGGGGTCTTTGAGGAAACTGTGCAAGAGGTGTGCAAAATCACCCATGATCACGGCGGTCAGGTCTATATCGATGGGGCCAATATGAACGCCATGGTCGGCCTCTCGCGTCCGGGCGACATTGGCGGCGATGTCTCACACCTCAATCTGCACAAGACCTTCTGCATTCCCCATGGCGGCGGCGGGCCGGGCATGGGCCCAATCGGTGTAAAAGCCCATTTGGCCGCGCATTTGCCCGGGCACCCGGAATATGGCAGCGACGTTGGGCCCGTATCGGCTGCGCCTTTTGGCTCTCCCTCCATTCTGCCGGTCAGCTGGGCCTATATCCTGCTGATGGGCGGCGCAGGCCTCACCCAGGCAACGAAAGTGGCGATTTTAAACGCCAATTACATTGCTGCGCGTCTGGAAGGCGCCTTTGACATTCTCTACACCTCCAAAACAGGGCGCGTGGCGCATGAATGTATCATCGACACAAGACCGCTCAATGAGGCGGCAGATGTCACCGTGGATGACTGTGCCAAACGCCTAATGGATAGCGGTTTTCATGCACCCACCATGAGCTGGCCTGTCGCCGGCACTTTGATGGTCGAGCCCACAGAATCCGAGCCCAAAGCCGAGTTGGATCGCTTCTGTGATGCCATGCTCTCGATTAGAGCAGAAGCGCAGGAGATTATTGATGGCACAATGGATCGCATCAATAACCCACTGAAAAATGCGCCGCATACGGTGACGGATTTGATCGAAACCTGGGACCGGCCCTACAGCCGTGAGCAAGCTTGCTATCCCGCGGGCGCGATGCGGGGCGACAAATATTGGGTGCCCGTGAACCGTGTGGACAATGTGCATGGTGATCGCCACCTGATCTGCACCTGCCCGCCTTTGGAGGCCTATGAAGAGGCCTGATAGCGGGCCGGGTCAAAGGCGGATAAATCGGCATTGTTGGGATGATTGCTGACCATATCGGCAATCAACCGCCCTGTTTTCGGTCCAGCCGTCAGCCCGACATGCTGATGGCCGAAAGCCACATGGCCATTGCCAATCGCACGGGCTGGCCCAATGAGCGGAAGGCTGTCCGTGGTGGCCGGCCTGCGCCCCATCCATTCGCTCATGTGATCATAGCTCAATTCGGGAAACAGCGCCGCAATCTGGCGTTTGATAAACTCCAGTGGCCCCGCCTGCGCCGGCGCCTCGGTGCTGGCAAATTCCACCACCCCCGCACATCGGATGCGCCCTTCCATTGGGGTCACAACAAATTTGCCGGCCGCAACCATCATCGGCGCTTTGGGCATGGCGCTGGGATTGTGCAGCTCAATGTGATAGCCGCGCTCGCTTTCCAAAGCCAAGCGCTTGATCCCAAGCTTTTTTGCCATCTTGCCCGACCAAGCCCCCATGGCCAAAACAATATGATCGCCAGCCACCGGGCCCTGATCTGTGATCAAGGCCTTATAAATGCCATCCTGCACCTCGATATCGTCAATTTGCGCCGCAAGCACCGTGCCGCCTTCTGCTTGAAAATGGGCCAAAAGCGCGGCCAGATAAGCCCCCGGGTCTGAAATTCGGCCACTATTCTTATAACAGACCACTTTGGCGAATTGAGTGCTGTAGAGCGGATCTCTTGCGCCATAGGCCGCCCCATCAAGCGCCTCGATCTCATAGCCATGCGCCCGGCGCAGGGTCCGGCCCGGAGCGTCTGCCAGATAGCTGGCCTCTGTGGCATAGCCAAAACAAAAATCCTCATCGCTGATAAACCGCTCGGCTCCGGTCCCCTTGGCCAGCGATTGATGCTGGGCATGGCTATCGGACAAAAGATAAGACAGGGCCCGAGCAGAATGTGCGACATGATCTGCGCGCGCAAAGCTGAGATATTTCAACAAGAAAGGCAACAGACGTGGCAGATAGCGCCATTGCAAAAAGAGGGGTTCGTCGCGGCTGAACAACATTTTTGGCAGTTTGCGCGCCAATCCAGGCACAGGCACCGGCAGAATCGCGCCCGCCGCCAAAACGCCGGCATTGCCGTAACTGGTGCGCAGCGCGCCATCCATGCGATCGACAAGCGTGACCTCATGGCCCGCCCGTTGCAGCCAAATAGCCGAAGAAACGCCAACGATACCGGCGCCGGCAATCACAACATGAGCCATGGTTTGTACCTTCATTCTGATCGGAGCCAAACTGTCAGGGCCAAAAGCCGCAAGACCGCCCTTCGTAAACGCCCCGCCACAAGTCATATCGAATAGAAATCTTGAAGCAAACAAAAAGCTAGTTTAACGTTTCTGTCACGGCGGTTTGCCGACAAGGAGATAAATTATGAACCTGAAGAAAATTCTGCTGGCCACAACGGCCGCAACGCTTGTCAGTGGCGCCGCTATGGCGGCGGATGACGGCCTGGTTGTCCTCGATTGGTCTGGCTATGAAGACGAAGGATTCTTCCAGAAATATATCGCACAGCATGGCGATGCGCCAACCTACTCCTTCTTTGGTGAGGAAGAGGAAGCTTTCCAGAAACTGCGTGCGGGTTTCAGAGCGGATGTCTCACACCCGTGCAGCCAATCTGTATCAAAATGGTTAGAAGCCGGCCTACTTGAGCCGCTTGATACTTCACGGATTGACCTTTGGGATGATGTGAACGCGGAGATGAAAGAAGCCTTCAAATTTGATGGCGCATATTACCTTTTGCCGATGGATTGGGGCACAACTGCTTTGACCTATCGTACGGATATGGTCGATATGGCGAAAATGGACAGCCTGGCTGTTTTCCTTGATCCCGCCTACGCAGGCCGGATTGCTTTGCCGGACAATGTCGATGATATCTACGCCTTGGGCTATTTGGCCAATGGCGTCACCGATTGGACCAAAGCCACCGATGCCGATTTTGAAGCGGCCTCTGCGTGGCTGCGCCAAGCGCATCAAAATGTACGGGCCTATTGGGCCGATGGCGCGGAGTTGGCGCAGCTGATGGGCAGCGGTGAGGTTGTTGTCTCTTGGGCCTGGAGCGAAACGCCTGCAACCATGGCCGCCGAGGGCCTGCCGGTTGAAGCCAACCGCTCCACAAAGGAAGGCTCTTCGAGCTGGTTCTGCGGCTATGTGAATTTGGCAAATGGACCCAACCCAGAAGACAAAATGTATGACTTCTTCAACGCATGGATGGACCCCGGCTCGGCGGAATATATCGTTTCGGAATGGGGCTATGGCCATGGCAACCAAACAGCCATGGCGGCCATTGGCCCCGAAGGTCTGGCCGAGGCCGGCCTTGGCCCAGTGGAGGTCCCAGTCCTGGCGCAGGTGCCAATGAACCAAGCATTGCGTGAAAAAATGATCGCTGAATTCGAGAAGATCAAAGCAGGCTTCTAAAAGACTTGGCCCGGTGGCAACACCGGGCTGCGCCTGCCTGCCCCCCGGCAGGCGCATTCACCATCTCAATATACTGATACGCATGGTTACTGCACAAATTTTGCAGTTATTTCACCACAGCGCACATGCGCCCGCCCAGGCAGGCGCTGCCCTCATTTCGTGTTGAAATGGCGTATGCAGAGGTCTTTTTCTGTTACCGCAACAGCAGCAGCGAAACCGGGCTCCATCCCACCCGGGCCGTATCGCCCGCTGCCAGCACCTTGCGGCCCGCGGTGTTGCGCATCGTCACGGTCACCGGCGCATCCTTTTGCGGCAGTGTCACGTCATAATAGGTCATATCCCCGTAGTAGAAGACCTCAGACACCACAGCTTCAATTTCACGCTCAGCGGTTTGCCCCTCCGCTAAAATGGTCAACATTTCCGGGCGAATGCCAACGGATTGGCAGCCGTCGACCCCTAAGGGGGCTTGAGACAGGGGCAAGGTCAATCTGCCCAAAGATTGCACGTCCACCTCGACCGTCTCACCCGACGTAGCGCGCACCTCGGCCTCCAAAAAGTTCATCATGCCGATAAAATTGCCGACCCGCCGCGAGCTGGGCTTACCATAGAGCATCTGCGGCGTGGCCACCTGGGCGATCTTGCCGTCAAACATGACCGCAATGCGATCGGACATGGTGAGCGCCTCTTCTTGATCATGGGTCACGAGAACAAAGGTGATGCCAACGGCCCGTTGCAGCCGCCGCAATTCCGACTGCATTTGTTCGCGCATTTTTTTGTCAAGCGCCGAAAGTGGCTCATCGAGGAGCAAAACCCGCGGCTTGAGCACTAAGGCCCGTGCCAGCGCAACCCTTTGGCGTTGCCCCCCCGACAGCGCATGTGACGCGCGGCTGTCAAAGCCTTGCAGCCCCACCATGGAAATGGCCTCCGAAACCCGCTCTTGTATCTCCGCTTTTGGCAAGCGGCGGGCCTTCAGCCCATAGGCCACATTCTCGGCCACGCTCATATGCGGAAAAATTGCGTAGCTTTGAAACACCATATTGGTCGGACGCTTATTGGCCGGCACCCCATCCATGGACTTCCCATCGATATGAAGACTACCCGCCGAGGGGGTCTCAAATCCGGCAATTGAGCGCAGCAGCGTCGTCTTTCCGCAGCCCGATGGGCCCAGGAGCGAGAAAAATTCCCCGGTGCGAATATCCAAATCTATCTGCGACAGCGCTTGAAAATCACCATAAAATTTATCAACTCCACTGAGTTGAATAATGGGCTGTGTCATAGGAATCCCCCTGAATTCTCAATGCCGGTTTTCTTGAGCCCGCGCCGTCGGAAATAATCTGCGAGGAGCAGCAGGCTGATCGAAAGCACCAGCAACAATGTACCCAAGGCCATCAAACTGGGCAGTTTTTGTGGGAAGCGCAATTGCCCCCAAATATAAACTGGCAGGGTCGGCTCTGTCCCGGCCAAGAAGAAGGCGATAATAAACTCATCAAGAGAGATGGTAAAAGCAATCAACAGGCTCGCCACAATCCCCGGCATGACCAGGGGGAAAATCACCATCCAAAAGGTGTTCCATCGGGTTTGACCCAAGTCAATCGAGGCCTCTTCAAGGCTTCGATCCAAATTCATAAAGGCCGACGATAAAATCGCGATGCAAAACGGTGTGCAAATTAAGATATGCCCCAAAATAATCGTAAAGAGCGACAGTTCAAACCCAAGCTGTATGATGACAACCAAAAGCGACACGCCGATAATAATCTCGGGCAGCACCATCGGCAGCATGATAAACCCCATGATGGAGCGTCGCGCGGGAAAGGCAAAGCGGGTCGACGCCCGCGCGGCCAAGACGCCGAAGAGTGTGGAAAATATCGCCGTTGTCACCGCAATCATCAAGCTGTTGCGCACCGCCACATGCAGGGCCTCGGTCGATTGCAGCACTTCAAACCATTTTGTCGTGAAGCCTTTCAACGGAAAGGACACAATGCTGCTGTCATTGAAGGCGAAGACCGGCAAGAGAATCGCCGGTGCATAGAGAAACACAAAAAACAGCGCGACATACCATTTGAAAAAATACCCCTTGCCACGCATCATTTGGGCCCTCGCATAAATTTCCTATTCATCCAAACGAACACCAAGGTAACACATGTCACAATCGCCATGGCAGAAATGGCCAAAGCGGCCCCGAGGGGGGCATTATTGGCCTTTTTGAACTGCAACTCGATCATATTGGAAATCATTAACCCATTCGGACCGCCCACCAATCGCGGCGTGACGTAATCGCCGATGGTGGGAATGAAAACAATAATGGTCGCGGCAATGACACCGGGCATCGACAGGGGCAATGTCACGCGCAAAAACCGGCGCAACCGATTGTCACCCAGGTCCTCTGCCGCTTCAATCAAAGAGCGATCGACCCGCTCCAGGGCCACAAAAATCGGCAAAATTGCAAAGGGCACCCAAGAATGGGCCAGAGTCAAAACCACGGCGTTTTGATTGTACAAGATAAAGCTCAACGGCTGTTCAATCAGCCCAAGCCCCATGAGGCTGCCATTGACCACGCCGTTATAACCCAAGATCACCTTCCAAAGGAAAATCCGCATCAGATAGCTGGTCCAAAATGGGATGGTGATCAAAAAGATCCACATGGCCTTGCGTTTGGGCGTGACATGGAAAGAGATGAAATAGGCCACAGGATAGGCCAAAAGCACCGTTAAAGCCGTCACAAAAATTGAGATCTTGAGCGAACGGGCCATCAGATATTGATACATTGGCTCGGTCCAAGCCGTCTTGTAATTCTCAAGAGAAAAACTGCGATCTAAAGTCAGATAGCTTTGCGTCCAAAAGCTGAGCGCCAGCACCATGATCAGGGGGACTGCCAACATCAAAAGCGTAAAAACCAGCGTGGGGCTGATCAAAACCATCCCCTGAGCACTTTCACTCCGCAGTGGTTTTCGTAACCCTGTCACCTATGCAGTCCCCTTCCCTAGAAGCGCATCATTGACCTGCGCCATTTGCCCCGGCTCGGGTGGAGCCGGCTGTCCCATCACCGGCAAAAGCCGTCGCAAATGGTCGTGATAGGTTTTCACACCATACTCCAAATCAGAAAATATCACACCGTCATATGCAGAGGATTTTGTGGCCTCGCAAGACCAAACCATGAGCATCTGATCCTCTTCGGCCGTATCGCGGTCAATCCGTCCACTCAAATAGCGCGCGGCCTTCATTTCGCGGCTTTCCTCGCGCCGCCGATAGCACATCCCACGCTGCACCGTTTGCGTGGCAGACTGGGGCACTTCTTGATAATAGATGACACTGTCGGGATAGAGGCCGAGGACGAAATTAGGGAACATGCCAAAATAGATCCATTGACGCCGCTGGTGCAGCGGAAGATTCTCTGCCTCTGGCAAGATCTCACGGTATTTTCGCACGCTCCAGCGGTGGCCATAGGCCTCATTGAATGTCCCGACCGATCGCGAGGTGCCGTTGGCGTATGGCTCGTCAAAATAGCCATCGCCATATAATTGATGCAGCCCCGGATGG